>NZ_DAIUEH010000060.1:0-28140 GCF_036845245.1 Methylobacter sp. | reverse complement strand
TGAGTTACCGGGATTTAGTTCATTCTTCAGACTCATTTATCTATTGGAAAATACTGTTATCGTCAATCTTATGCTTCCCCCATGTGCTCAAGGTGGATGCCTGGGGAATCAGCATTCCGGTAAGTCGCGAAGCGTATGTTAATCGTAACGCAGGGCTTAATGTCGTAAAGATCACGACTCCCGGTATTTGTACAGCCATGGCTGCATCGCCAAAGAATCAACGGATATGATCATATTTGCCGCAGCCACCAGTGCCAGATAATGGTCGGCGGATGCCTTGCACCAATCCCCCAGGTTAACGATGCGGTCCGGATGATTATTCGATAAACCTTCAGGCAATGGTTGAGTCAGCAAAACGCAAGCTTCGGTTTCTCTCAACACATCTTCAGTCATTTTGGCAAAAAAAGCTTCCGGCATCGAACGAATAGGTGTGGATATGCCAACCCCTGAATCAAAACTACTTTTCTGCCTTGACTCATTTCGCCTAATATCGATTTCGCTTCCATAACAAGTGCCGTCGGTAGACGCAAATCGGGCAGTTTTTCGGCGGAGTCGACACTTTCAGGATCAATACCCAGATTGTTCAGGTAAAAATCAATCAAAGGTAAGGCGTTATATCCTTCCATGCGAAGTAATGCGGAAAAATCCCAATAAGCATCATAACCACAAAGACTGTCTAAGGTAATGGAGTGTCCCTGGACATAAGCAATTGCAGGTGCACGGGCCATTATGTTTTCTGTTCCCGGTCGTGCATTCCAGGCAAGAATGGCATGAACTTCGACCGCCCCAATCGCTTCAGTCACCCGCCGTATTGCAATTTCCACAGCAGAAGACCCTACCAGCGTATCTCCCAGCATTGTTCCGACCCCATTGAGTAATGCCAGCTTAATCGGCTCATGACGTTTTTCTATTGGCCGGTTACGGATAATATTTTGTAATTGCATAACAAGATCATGACCCACAGACCATGGCGTAATTGCAGGAGGAAGAATCCGCTGAATTTCCGGCGTGTTGGGCAGAGTAACGACACCAGTTTCACCCAGAGTTTCTCTAGCATGAATCACCTCCCAGACAATATTTCCGCAGTAAACGTTTTTTGTCGGTATTTGCAACGTGGCGAGGGCATCCAATGACGGCGGCAATAGTTCATGCTGTTTATGAGGCAATTGAAGGGTAACGTTATTTTTGACGTAGAAATACTGCATGACGGTATGGTTCTGTTGATATTGAAGCAGACAGCCCGGATGCTGAAATCAGCGATAATTTCAGGCGGCCAAAAGTTATTGATCAAGTATAACGCGTCTGCACTCTGTTTCCCAAGAACGCTGCTAAGATAGCTGCACTTTATGACAGGCAAAGGCTTGCTCTACAAAGCAGGGCTTTTCTGTAATAATTTGTCGGCTAATCAAGTCATCATACAACCAAGGCCATATTAAAATTTGAATGAGTTCATTCCCGCAAACTGCTACCGATCACGATTACCCCAAATTGGCCGCTGAACCCGACACCGAATGCCGTTATATTCCGCTCGACAGGGAAGCCATGCGCAACGCACTACGGCAGCAATTGAATGATCCTTCGCTGTACCGTATGTTGATTGAAGAACGCCCTCATCAATTCGCCGAAGCTATCGTTTTGGTCGCTGAAAGCAGCATACGAAAACAGCATGACATTATTACCGCCATAGAAAGCGTAATGAGTATGCCCGCTTATCAGCAACTTGTTCTGGCTTATGCCCCCGCCACTGCCCAATTCATTCCCAAGGCGCACGGGGTTTTCTTCGGCTATGACTTCCATCTAAGCCCCAAAGGCCCTCAGTTAATTGAAATCAATAGCAATGCCGGAGGCGCTATGCTCAACGCAATTTTGGCTCGTGCGCAAACGGCTTGCTGCAATCCGGCTTTAATAAACACGGTTAAGGCCCAAAATCCGGAACCGGCATTCATCGCGATGTTTATTGAAGAATGGCATGCCGAACGCGGTCAGCAACCTTTGCATTCAATCGCTATCGTCGATGGAAATCCACCCGCCCAATTTATGCTGCCGGAGTTTTTATTGTTCAAAGAATTGTTCGAGCAAAACAATATTAATACCGTTATTTGCGATCCTTCCGAGCTTGATTACCGGAATGGAGGTCTTTGGTATGGTGATATGCGTATAGATCTTGTTTATAACCGCTTGACCGACTTCGGCCTGGAAGCGGGAGCGCTGCAACCATTACGCGAGGCTTACCTGACCAAAGCCGTCGTCATCACGCCCCATCCAAGAGCTCATGCGCTCTATGCAGATAAAAGAAATCTGGCGATATTGACTGATGAATCCGTATTGAGGGATTTGGGGATTGCCGCCGAAACCAGAGCCCTGCTTCTTAAAGGCATTGCTCACACAGACTGCGTACATAAGGAAGACGCAGAAACCTTATGGGCCAGGCGTAAACAGCTATTTTTTAAACCAGCCAAGGGCTACGGCAGCAAAGCCGCATACCGTGGCGACCGAGTGACCAAAAGGGTATTCGGTGAGATTATTTTACAGGGGAATTATGTCGCCCAGGCCTTGGTGCGACCTACCGAGCGGCAATTGAAAGTGGACGACGAAATGATCGATCTTAAGCTTGATCTGAGGCAGTATGTTTACAAAGGACAGTCCCAATTGACCAGCGCCCGTTTATATCAGGGACAAACCACCAATTTCCGCACTCCAGGCAGCGGATTTGCCGGGGTTATAGCGATTTCAGACGATAACAAGGGCGACCGCGACCGGGCCGCCCTTGCACTCACTTAATCGAGAGCCAGGTTTTTTAAATAATCCCGGAAATCGACTTTCAACTCGTCATGGTCCAAACCGTATTCAACGGTAGCCTGCAAATAACCGAGTTTTGATCCGCAATCATAGCGTTTGCCTTCAAACTCATAGGCTAACACCTGCTCATCAGTCATCAATGCGGCGATAGCATCGGTCAGCTGAATTTCGCCACCGGCGCCGCGTTCTGTTGTTTCAATCTTTTTAAAAATCGCAGGCGTTAATATATAACGTCCGACGACGCCTAGATTTGAAGGAGCCCGCTCAGGAGCAGGCTTTTCAATAATCAGTTCAACCTGGCCTACCGACGGAGATAATTCCTTGGTTTTTACAATGCCGTATTTATCGGTTTCCTGCGGATTGACTCTTTCTACGCCTAATATGCTGCACTGGTTTTTATCGTATTGTTCGACCATTTGAGTCAAGCAGCCATCACCTTTACGATTTGTGATCAAGTCGTCGGCCAGGATAACGGCAAACGGTTCATCACCAACCACAGACTTGGCACAATGCACAGCATGACCCAGTCCTAATGCCTCCGGCTGACGAATAAACACGAAAGACACATTCGGCGGCACCATTCCCCGGACCATTTTCAATATTTCAGTCTTGCCACGGATAGTCAGCTCATTTTCCAACTCGTAAGCCTTGTCAAAGTGATCCATGATGACGTTTTTGGTACGACCCGTAACAAAGATCATTGTGTCGATGCCGGCTGCTACGGCCTCTTCAACGCAATACTGGATCAAGGGTTTGTCGACAATCGGTAACATTTCCTTTGGGCTGGCTTTTGTAGCTGGTAAAAAGCGGGTCCCTAAACCCGCAACCGGAAAAACCGCTTTTCTTATTTTTTGGTTCATTTAAAACTCCGATAAGACATATCATTAAAAATTAGATGCCATGCTAAGCATCTGGTTATCCCTACCCTTAAAAAGAGCGATTGTAACTACTAAATTGATTTCCAGGAAAGGATATCCCGAAGTTAGGCATTATTACTTACCCGAAGACACACTTCTGTCGTCGTTATGTATCGGTATATTCTTTACCACGGTTACCGCTTAAATAGTTCTATTTATTCAAAAACTAAAAAGTCTTCAACCAGCGCCGTAAAAATATCCGGTTGTTGTACATGCAGCCAATGTCCGGCATTGGCTATTGTGTTGTAAGCCGCAGCCGGAAATAATGATTTTATATTTTCCGGCTTAACGAAGTCTGAATCGGCCCCAGCAATAAATAAGGCGTGGCCGGTAAAAGGCGCCAAATGATCGGCATTGGGAAAAGCAGCAATATTGGACGCCATCCGCTGAAAAATATCCAGGTCGATCCGCCAACAATATTTAGCGTCTTTCAAAATCAGATTCTGCAACAGAAACTGGCGATACCCCAGTTCGGGTATATGGGGCGCAAGCAGCGTTTCGGCCTGTTTACGGTTGGTTATTTCAGCCAGCGGCAGCGCTTTTAATGCCAGGACAGTGTTGTCGAAGCTATGGCTATAACTGACCGGTGCGATATCGGCCACAATGAGTTTGTTTACCCTGTCCGGATGTGTAAGCGCCAACCACATGGCGACTTTACCGCCCATACTATGCCCTAACAAGCCGGCTGTCGCCAAACTGTTATCATCCATAAACCGTAACAAATCGGCGACCATGACCGGATAATCCATTAATGGATGATGCGGCGATGCGCCGTGATTACGCAAGTCGGGAAGATAAACATGAAACCGTGCGGCCAGTCTTTGCGCTATTTGCCGCCAGTTACGCGACGAAGCAAAAAAGCCATGCAGTATAATCAATGGGCGGTTATCCGGGTTGCCGAATTCCTCAAAAGCCAGCTTTACTGTTTCCATCAGGCAAAATTGAACAATGCGCCCATTAAGCCGCCGAAAATGCCACCCCAAACTACCAGCCAGCCCAAGTGTTCGCGAATGATAGACTGGACCATTTCTTTAACCAGCTGCGGGGTTAATTCACTCAGGCGTTTATCGATGACCGATTCAATTTTGTCGACAATATCACCACCGATTTTGTGTGCATCGAGTCCCTGTTTTAATGCAACTTTAAACCGGTCGGACTCAACCACTTCAGCCAAGGTAATTTTCATTTTTTCGATAAAAGGCTCTTTTAACGGCGCCAGCGCTTCTTCGCCGCCCATCATCATTAACATGCCGCCGAAAGAAGAGTCCATAATCGAAGACACCAAGCCTTGATACACCTTGTCATAATCGACTGCATTCAACAAAGGCTCCAGGTTCAGCAGGTTTTTGCCTTGCTGTTCCTCGGTCTCAATAAACTGTTCGATGTTGCTGGCGGTGAAAAACTGTTGCATCATCAATTGTTTGATCGACAGTTTAAACTCTTCAAACCGGTCCGGTATAACGCCGGAACCATATAGATAAGGTACTTTCTCAAACAGCATGTAAATAGCCAGCCAGTTGGTTATGGCTCCTGACAGCGCAAAAAAACCGATGGATTTGATGAATTCCGTCGAGCTAACGTAGCCGATAAAAATGATAATAACTGCGAGAAAATTGGTAACAAAGCTTTTGTTTTGTAATTGTTCTTTCATCGTTTCTTGATAAATAAATCAGTAATAGTGCCTTCAATCATTTCAGCTGAAAAGCCCAATGTTTCGGCCAAAGTTGGATGCGCGTGCACCGTTAATGCCAAATCTTCAACACTTGCGCCCATCTCTAAAGCCAATACGGCTTCGGCAATCAATTCACCGGCATTAGTGCCGACGATGCCTGCTCCGAGAATACGGCCGGTTTGTTTGTCGCTCAGCAATTTAGTCACGCCTTCTTTGCGCCCGATGCTTAATGACCGCCCGCTCGCCGCCCAAGGAAATGCGGCTTTTTCATAAGCGATGTCTTGCGCTTTAGCGGTATTTTCAGTCAAGCCCATCCAGGCTATCTCAGGATCGGTATAAGCGACAGAAGGAATGGTTAAGGCTCTCCATTCGGTGGATTTACCGGCAATCACTTCAGCCGCTATTTTACCTTCATGAGTGGCTTTATGCGCCAACATCGGGTTACCCACGACATCCCCGATCGCAAAGATATGTTTCACATTGCTGCGTTGTTGCTTATCGACGCTGATAAATCCGCGCTCGTCGACTTTAACACCGGCTTTGTCGGCATCGATTAAATGACCGTTGGGGCATCTGCCCACTGCGACCAGTACTTTATCGAATACATCGGTTTCGGGTACGTCTTTGCCTTTATCGCCAGGGATGGTGTGTATGCCGCTAGCCAGCCGGGAGCTGGCGCGGTCAAAAGTGACTTTTAAGCCTTCCGGCAAGGCTTCAATACTTTTTACTTGGGTTTCCAGGAAAATATTGTCATATTGCTTTTTGATCCGTTGCATTAACGGCCTGACCAGATCCTTGTCACAACCGGGAATAATCTGATCCTGCATTTCTACTACGGTGATTTTACTGCCCAGCGCGTTATAGACTGTCGCCATCTCCAGGCCTATGATGCCGCCACCGATAATCAACAGCTTTTTCGGGATACTTTCAAGATTGAGCGCATCGGTGGAGTCCATCAATCTGGGATCGTGATAAGGAAATGATGGTATTTTTACCGGCTGTGAACCGACGGAGATAATGGCTTGCGCAAACTCTATAGTCTGAGTGTCGTCGCCGTCTTCAACCAGTACCTGTGTGTCGGAAATAAACCGTCCGATGCCTTTAACAACCGTAACATTGCGCTGCTTTGCCAGCGCTGCCAAGCCCGCAGTTAGCTGGGAACTGATATTGTTTTTCCAGCTGCGCAGCTTTTCCAGATCGATGCCCGGTTCGGCAAAACTGATGCCCGCAGGATTGATTTCTTTGGCTTCATTTAGTACCGCAGCCACATGTAATAGAGCTTTCGAAGGAATGCAGCCGACATTCAAACAAACTCCGCCTAAAACCGGATAACGCTCAACCAAAGTGACTTGTTTACCTAAATCGGCCGCACGAAATGCCGCCGTATAACCTCCAGGGCCACCGCCCAACACTAAAACTTCTGTTTTCAATTGCACACCTTCAAGTTAGAGTAAGGAGAATTTATCGGTATATCAAAAGCCGATAAACATGACTTTTTATTTCAGCTTTTTAATGCTGATGAATTTATTTTCGGGTGTTAATTCCATTTCAAAATAACCGTTGATGCCCTGCTTAGTCAAAAAAGATTGAATCCTGCCCGCCGGAAAAGCGATTCTTCTACCATCATCGGCCAGAACGGAAACATTTTTGGCTATGCCTTGATAAACTTTAAGATATTGGTCGTATGACAGTTTTAAAGCAAAGCGGATATATTGATGTTGGCTCATGATGTAGGGGCGACTTAGCCTAAAGCGCCTATTTTGGTAGTCGCCCGGTGTTGTGTTAAAGGGCGACTAAAGGCGCCCTTACAGTAAGTTAATTTAACGGCTGTTTTGTAACGCAGCAATTCGCTCTTCCAATGGCGGATGGCTCATAAATAACTTACTCACGCCCCCACCGTTAATGCCGAAGGCCGCCAATTGTCCCGGCAGGTCTTCCGCTTCGTGGCCGCGCTGCAAGGCACGCAGAGCGCCGATCATTTTTTCCCGTCCGGCCAGGTTGGCGCCGCCGGCATCCGCCTTAAATTCCCGGTAACGGGAGAACCACATGACCAGCATCGAGGCCAGAATACCTAAAACAATTTGAGCCGCCATCTGGGTGATGTAATAGGCAGGCCCATAACCGCGCTCGGTTTTAAACACAACACGATCGACAACATGACCGATGATCGTGGCAAAAAAGTAAACAAACGTATTTACTACGCCCTGCATTAATGCCATTGTTACCATGTCACCGTTAGCAACATGGCTGATTTCATGGCCGACAACGGCTTCAACTTCATCGGTATTCATGTTTTGCAATAAGCCGGTGCTGACCGCTACCAACGCGCTGTTTTTGCTCATGCCGGTAGCAAAAGCATTCGATTCAGGGGTTTGGAATATGCCGACTTCCGGCATGCCGATTCCTGCTTGCCTTGCTTGCCTGGCCACGATGTCAATCAGCCATTGTTCGGTTTGATTTTGGGGTTGGTCGATAACGTGTACGCCCATCGCCCTTTTGGCCGACCATTTGGACATCGCCAAAGAAATTACGGAACCGGTCATACCGATTATTGCAGACATGACTAAAAGAGCATTCAGATTTAGGTCGATGCCTTGAGCATCCAGAGTGCCGCTTAAGCCTAAAACATTAAAAATAATACTAACCACAACTAATATTGCCGCATTGGTTGCAAGAAAAAGAAAAATGCGCATCATATGTTTGAGCCTTTTGAGAATGTTAAGGTTTAATCTATATGGGGGTTGAATAACACATTCCAACCCCATAAAAGTACGAACATAACTTAAAGTTTATTAACGGAGGGTATCCTGATGCATATTATAAAAGCAATATTATTTGCCTTGTTTTTAATTAATCCTTGTTCAGCCTTTGCACTACAAAAAAGTTATCAGGACGTTTTAAAGCAACTGCATGCACCCGCAGGCTTCACTCTATCTGTTTTTGCCGACAATCTACCCAATGCCCGCAGCTTGGCGCTGGGTGATAACGGTGTTGTGTTTGTAGGTACCGGATCCGGAGACTCGGTTTATGCGGTACAAGATAGTAATAATGATGGTGTAGCGGATAAGCGTTATGTGATCGCCAACCATTTATATATGCCCAACGGCGTTGCTTACAAGGACGGTTCACTCTACGTCGCCGAAATTAATCGCATTATTCGTTTCGACCGCATCACGCAACAATTAGCCAATCCGCCTAAACCCGTTGTAGTTTACGATCAATTCCCGTCAGACCAGCATCACGGCTGGAAGTACCTGCGCTTTGGTCCCGATAATAAGCTATACACCGCAGTCGGAGCGCCGTGTAATATTTGTGAGCCTGAAAAAGCGATTTATTCCTCTCTGTTCAGGTTAAATGCCGACGGTAGCGGTGATGAGATTCTTGCCAGGGGTATCAGGAGCTCGGTTGGCTTCGACTGGCAACCGGAAACTAATTCCTTGTTTTTTACCGATAACGGCCGCGATGACATGGGCGACGATCTGCCGCCCGATGAACTTAATCAGTGGACGACTGTTGGTGAGCATTTTGGATTCCCTTATTGCCACGGTGGCGATATCCCTGATCCCGTGTTTGGCACCGATAAAAAATGCGAGCAATTTACCGCGCCGGTGGGGAAATTCAAAGCCCATGTAGCACCGCTGGGAGTGCGCTTTTATCGAGGCAAGCAATTTCCGTCCGAACTTAAAAATCAGTTGTTTGTGGCGGAGCACGGTTCATGGAACCGGTCTGTGCCGCAAGGTTATCGTGTCGTTTTGATAAAATTCAATCAGGGTAAACCTGTCGCTGAACAAGCATTTATCGACGGTTGGTTAACCAAAGACCACAATGTGCTTGGACGCCCCGTCGATATTCTGGAAATGCCCGATGGCAGTTTGTTAATCAGCGATGATAAACTCGGAATCATTTATAAAGTTGAGTACAAAGGCAACAATGGATAAAAAATATGAAATTCTAAACAAGGAAGTCATTTATCAAGGTTTTTTCCGCGTAGAAAAATACCGCCTTAAACATACGATGTTTGGCGGAGGATGGAGCCCTGAAATAACGCGCGAGTTATTCATGCGAGGCAGTTGCGTTGCAGTTTTGTTATATGATCCTGATGCCGATAAGGTGGTGTTAATCGAACAATTCAGAGTTGGCGCAATTTTAAACCCTGATAAAGCTTGGCTCGTCGAGATTGTTGCGGGAGCGATTGAAGAAGGAGAAGTTGCAGAGCAAGTCGCTTATCGAGAGTCTCTGGAAGAAGCCGGTTGTGAAATTCAACAATTGATGGTCATCAATGAGTTTTATACTACGCCGGGTGGTTCATCCGAATGGATTACCCTGTTTTGCGGCAAAGTGGATAGCACACAAGTTGGCGGTATTCATGGCTTGGACCATGAGGATGAAGATATATTGGTACGTGCCGTTGATTTTGATGAGGTGTATTTTATGCTGAAAAATGGCGAGATAGAGTCGGCAATACCTATTATTGCAATTCAATGGCTGGCATTAAATCGGCAAAATCTCAAACTACAATGGGGGATATAAAAATAGGTTTAACGCTTTTACTTAAAAACTGTAACATTAAAGCTCTGCATAAGTTTTACAGAGCTTTAACACACTAACTATCAGTCAACTATCTTGCATTTTTCCCGTGAAGCATCCACTCGATCACGCAATTCCTTGCCTGGCTTAAAATGCGGTACATGTTTTTTTGATAATGCTACAGATTCACCTGTTTTAGGGTTGCGCCCCATACGAGGAGGACGCAAATGCAGTGAAAAACTACCAAATCCCCTGATCTCGATTCTTTCACCGGAAGATAACGCCTGATTCATTTGTTCAATGATGCATTTTACCGCTATTTCTACATCTTTCTGTGCCAGATGCGGCTGATGTTTGGCAAGTGCTTCAATTAATTCTGATTTTGTCACATTCTATCCTGCGAAAACAAATAAAATTAAAGGAGCATGCATGGGTGCATGCTCCTCATGATTTTTATTTTTCCATCTGCTTAAAGATATCAGCGAAAGTAGGAGCGCCAATTGATTGCTGAGAATGATCTTTAATAGAATGAGATTCTTCGTCGTTGTCTTTAGCTTTAATCGATAAAGAAATTGATTTGCTTTTCTTATCTACGCCGATGAATTTAGCTTCAAGTTCATCGCCTTCTTTTAACAAAGTTCTGGCATCTTCAACGCGATCACGTTGAATTTCAGAAGCACGTAAGTAGCCTTCAACATGATCAGCCAAAGTGATAACCGCGCCTTTAGCATCAACTTCTTTAACAGTTCCTTTTACCAAGCTGCCTTTTTCATGAGTAGCCAGGAAGTTTTGGAATGGATCTTGTTCAAGCTGTTTAATACCTAAAGAGATACGCTCACGTTCAGAATCAACCGCTAAAATAACAGTTTCCAACTCATCGCCTTTCTTGAAGTCGCGAACCGAAGCTTCGCCTTCATCTGCCCATGAAATATCGGACATATGAACCAAGCCATCGATACCGCCATCCAAGCCGATGAAAATACCAAAATCAGTAATTGATTTGATTTTTCCTGAGATTTTATCGCCTTTGTTATGCGTTGCTGCAAATTCATCCCAAGGATTAGTTTTGCATTGTTTCATGCCTAAAGAAATACGACGACGTTCTTCATCGATTTCCAGAACCATGACTTCGACTTCATCGCCCAATTGAACGAGTTTAGAAGGATTAACGTTTTTGTTAGTCCAGTCCATTTCTGAAACGTGAACCAAGCCTTCTACGCCTTCTTCAATTTCAACAAAGCAACCGTAATCAGTTAGGTTATTTACTTTACCGAATACGCGTGTGCCTGCTGGGTAGCGACGGGCAATGTTTTGCCAAGGATCTTCACCCATTTGCTTCATACCTAATGAAACACGGTTTTTATCTTTGTCGTATTTCAGGACTTTAACTTTAATTTCCTGACCGATTTCTACGCACTCGGACGGATGACGTACGCGTCTCCATGCCATATCAGTGATGTGTAACAGACCGTCAATACCACCAAGATCGATAAACGCGCCGTAATCGGTCAGGTTTTTAACCACACCGGTAACCACTGCGCCTTCTTCCAGCGTTTTCAGCAATTCTTCTCTTTCAGCACTGTATTCTTTTTCTACAACAGCACGACGAGACAGAACCACGTTGTTACGTTTTTGATCGATTTTTATAACTTTGAATTCCAGATCACGATTTTCCAGGAAAGTCGTGTCTCTGATCGGGCGAACATCAACCAGCGAACCAGGCAAGAAGGCACGTAAGGCACCAACAGCCACAGTGAAACCACCGCGAACTTTGCCGGTAATACGACCGATAATGGTTGCTTCTTTTTCAAACGCATGTTCAAGTTCGGACCAAGCTTTGTTTTTCTTCGCTTTATCACGAGAAAGAAGTGTAGCACCCAAGCCGTCTTCAAATAAATCAAGGGCAACCTCGACTTCGTCGCCAATGGCAACTTCTAATTCGCCATCATTATTTAGAAACTGCCATTTTGGAATGACACCTTCTGATTTCGAATGGGTGCTGACGATGATCATATCGTTTTCGATATCAACAACCGTACCCATTAACATGGCACCAGGACGCATTTCCGTCTTGATTAGACTTTCTTCAAATAATTCAGCAAAGCTTTCGCTCATTTTCCATTCCCAAGCCTGTCGAAACACGAACAAGCCTTTTCTTTATCAAAGTTAAAAAAAGATCACACCCAAACCATTTTGAGGCGACCACATAAAAAATCCTTATTGGATTAAATTCAGCACTTCATCAATAACAGATTCTAATGTCATATCCGAAGAATCAATATAAAGCGCGTCACTCGCCATAGCTAACGGAGCTGCCTTGCGCTCCATATCCCGGCGATCACGCTCTTCTATCTCATGAGTTATCTGGGCTAGATTAGCATCATTCCCTTTTTCTATCAACTGTTTATATCGCCTCTTAGCTCTTTCGGCGGCACTGGCGGTTAAAAACACCTTATTTTCAGCATCAGGAAAAACTACCGTCCCCATGTCGCGCCCGTCTGCAACCAAGCCTGGCAACTGTTTAAAATCTTTCTGTTTTTGCAATAAAACGCTTCTGACTTCAGGCAGCGCGGCAACGACGGAAGCGGCATTTCCGGTACCTTCAAGGCCTAATTGGGCGGATATATCTTCGCCGTCCAGCTTGACAATCAATTCATCGCCGCAATCAAACTCCAGCACCATTGCCCTCGCTATATTGACAATAGCTGCCTCATCTTCCAGGTCAGCTTGCTGCTTTAACGCAGCAACTGCCAATGAACGATAGATAGAGCCGCTATCCAGATAGTTCCAGCCTAGCTTTTTTGCCACGGCTCTACTAACAGTGCCTTTTCCGGCACCGCTTGGACCGTCAATCGTCAATACAGGAACAGTCACTATTCTTCCTTGCAAACAAGGTCAAGACCTAAGCGTAAGGCCAAATCCCTAAACTCGGGGAAAGAGGTATTCACGTTTTCACAGTCATGAATTGTAATTGACGCGTTGGCACGCAAGCCGGCAATTGAAAATGACATCGCAATCCGGTGATCGCCATGCGAGATAACTTCGCCGCCGCCAATCGAACCGCCTTGAATTACCATGCCGTCTTCGGTCGGCTGAGCATCCACACCTAATATTTGCAAACCGTCCGCCATGACCTGAATACGGTCCGACTCTTTAACTCTAAGCTCTTCCGCTCCGGTTAACCGTGTTTGGCCTTCTGCGCAAGCAGCGGCAACAAACAAAACAGGGAACTCGTCAATAGCCAGCGGCACCAAGTGTTCTGGAATATCTATGCCTTTAAGAGGACTGTAAACCACATGCAGGTCGGCCACCGGCTCGCCGCCGACAGTCCGCTCGTTAAGGACCTCGATATTAGCACCCATCAATCTGAGAATATCGATGACGCCGGTACGTGTCGGATTAATGCCGACATGCTTCAACAGCAGATCGGAGCCCGGCGCAATGGATGCGCCGACCAGAAAAAACGCTGCCGATGAAATATCGCTGGGCACATCGATATCGGCCGCCGTTAAATAGCCTTCAGCAGTAATGCTGATCTTATTGCCTTCCTGCTTTACCGGGTAATTAAAACCGGTCAGCATGCGCTCGGTATGATCGCGGGTAGGCGCAGGCTCGGTAACGCTGGTTACGCCTTGCGCATACATGCCTGCCAGTAATAGACAGGATTTGACCTGAGCGCTGGCGATCGGCATCGCATAATCAATGCCGGTCAACTGCCCTGCCCTACCGGTGATATGTAAGGGAGCCGTGCCACGCTCGGTAGTTTTTATATTGGCGCCCATTGCTGCCAATGGTGCTGTAACTCTTTTCATTGGTCTGCCGGACAATGATTTATCGCCGGTTAGTACCGAGTTGAATGCTTGCCCTGCCAATAAACCGCTCAGCAAACGCATTGATGTTCCTGAGTTGCCCAGGTACAAATCATTTTTAGGCGCTTTTAAACCATGCTTGCCGACGCCGTGTATGGTTAATTCGCCATTGACCGGACCTTCAATTTCAACACCCATATCGCGAAAAGCCTGCAAAGTTGCCAGCGCGTCTTCCGCCTCAAGAAAGCCTTTTACATGAGTCACGCCTTCAGCCAGCGAACCCAACATGATTGATCGGTGCGACATGGATTTATCGCCGGGCACACGTGCCTCGCCTTGTAATTTACCGCCGGGTTGAACCTGAAATGTGATTGATTTTGACATATTAATTATTATCGAACTGGTCAAGAAAGCGTTGCCGTGCATTTCTGGCATACGTAAAGGTTTCAAAAAGTTGCCGGGTATCGTTACTTTCCAGCAAACGTTGTATTTTATCCAATTCTCCTTTTAGCTGCTCAATTAAAGGGATGATTTCGTCTTTATTGGCGGCGCAAATATCCTGCCACATAGTCGGATCGCTGGAAGCAATCCGCGTAAAATCCCTGAATCCGCCGGCCGCATATTTAAAAATCTCACTCTGCTCGTCTTTATGGCCGAGCATATCGACCAACGCAAAAGCCAGGATATGCGGTAAATGGCTGGTTGCGGCCAACACACCGTCATGATGCTGCACATCCATCACCGACACCAACGACCCCAACCGCTCCCAGAAACACTGGATTTTTTGCACCGCTTCAGGATTGGTGTTGCTAACCGGTGTGATAATCAGGCGTTTATTTAGAAACAAGCCGTTCACTGAAGCTGTAACACCACTTTGTTCTGCTCCGGCAATAGGATGCGCAGGAACCAGGTTATCAGGCACAAGCCCGAAAACATGCTCTGCGGCGGCAATGACGCTGCCTTTGGTGCTGCCTACGTCAGTATAAATCGCATCGTCCGACCAAAACGGCTTAAGCTCGGAAAAAATACTTTCGATGCTCGCAACCGGCGTCGCAATCACTACACAATCGGCGCCTTGAACGGCTTTGGGAAGCTCTAGCGTATAGTCGTCAATAACACCTAATTGTTTTGCCGTTTGCAGATTTTGCTCATCGAACTTGCGGCCGTATCCGACTATGTTACTGCATAAACCCTGTTGCCGTGCTGCGCGGGCGATAGACCCGCCGATCAAGCCGACGCCGATAATGCAAAGCCGATTAAACATTATCCGATAATACTTCAGTTAATGCCTGTAAAAACAGCTGGTTTTCCGCCTGCGTACCGATGGTAATGCGTAGATGATTAGGCAACTCATAAACACCGACTGGCCTGACGATAACCCCTTTGCGCAACAAAGCCTCATAAATCGGCGTAGCGGGTTGCTTCATGTCGACTAAGACAAAATTACCCGCCGATGGAATCCATTCCAACCCCAGTTTTTTGAAACCTTCAGTTATAAACTTCATGCCTTGAGCATTAACAGTAATGGTGTTTTGCAAATGCTCTGTATCCGTCAACGCCGCTTCAGCGGCGGCCAAGGCCAGCATATTATTATTAAAGGGCTGGCGCACCCGATTCAGGATGTCGGCCAGTTGCGGACTGGACAAACCATATCCTACGCGCAATCCGGCCAGTCCGTAGGCCTTGGAAAAGGTGCGTGTAATTAATAAATTAGGATATTTTTCCAACCAGGCGATTGAATTATCAGTGCTATCGTCACCTACAAATTCGCAATAAGCTTCATCAAGCACGCACACGCATGTGTCCGGCAACGCCCCAATAAATGCCTCCAAATCGGCATGGCTCAGCAATGTACCGGTGGGATTATTAGGATTCGCTATAAAAACCAGTCGCGTTTTGGTCGTAACTCTTTGCAGCATGGCATCCAAATCGTGGCCGTAATTTAAGGCAGGAGCGACAACCGCCTTGGCGCCAACCGCTTGAGTCACTATGGGATATACGGCAAAAGCATGCTGCGAAAAAACCACTTCAAATTCCGGCGTTAAAAACGCCCTGGCCACCAACTCCAGAATCTCATTGGAGCCATTTCCCAGCGTAATCTGGCCCATATCAACAGCATACTTTTTCGCTAATGCGAGCTTTAAATTAAAACCGTTGCCATCCGGGTATAAGGCCAAATCATTCAAAGTTGCCTGTATCGCAGCCAAGGCTTTTTTTCCAGGCCCTAAAGGATTTTCATTAGACGCAAGTTTTATAATGTGAGAAAGCCCAAGCTCACGCTCAAGTTCTTCGATTGGCTTGCCGGGCGCATAAGGGATAAGCTTTTGCACTCCGGACACGGCAAGGCTGTAAATTTTATCAGTGTTATTCATGGAGTTTGTTTGAGAGTGTTTAAAACTCACGTCTAAAGGATGAGAAAGAAAAATTAGAGTACAGATTTAGGATAAGAACCCAAAAGTTTGAGCATATTAACGTTGTCATTCAATATAGCTAGAGCTTGGGCAACATCGTCATCTTCACTGTGGCCTTCAATATCGATAAAAAACACATAATCCCATAATCCTTGACGTGACGGCCTGGATTCAATATGCACCATATCGATGTTAAATCTTGCGAAAGGCTCAAGTATCCTATGCAACGCACCAGGCTGATTGCCTGTAGAAACAACCAGCGAGGTTTTATCGTTACCCGTGGAAGCAGATATTTGCTGTCCGATAATGATAAAACGGGTGGTATTATTGGATTCGTCCTCGATATTTTTTTCGATGACATTCAACTGATAAATTTCAGCGGCAACAATGCCTGCTATCGCAACCGCCTGTTTATTGCTTGACGCCAATCTTGCGCCTTCGGTATTGCTGCTGACCGCAGTTCGCTTGGCGTTCGGCAAATGGTTATCCAACCATTGCCGACACTGCGCCAAAGATTGCTGATGCGAAAATACCTCAGTGACTTCATCCAGGCTATCTACCAGCCCCAACAAGTTTTGATGCACCCTGATTTCAACCTCGCCGCATATTTTTAGCGGCGAATTCAAAAACCTGTCCAGCGTATGACTGATGATACCCTCAGTAGAGTTTTCGACCGGCACGACGCCGAACTGGCAGTTACCGTTTTCCACCGCATTGAAAATATCGTTAATGGTTACAGCCGGCACGGTTTTAACCGCCGAGCCGAAATGTTTAATTGCAGCTTGCTGGGTGAATGTGCCCTCGGGACCTAAATAAGCTACCTCCAGCGGTTTTTCCAGCGCCAAGCACGCCGACATCAACTCCCTGAAAAAATGAGCTGCCGTATCATCGGATAAAGGCCCCTGATTCAAGTCTTTGATGCGTCGCAATACCAATGACTCGCGATCCGGGCGATAAAATGTCCCTTGCTCACCCTGTGCAATCTTGGTTTTAGCAACTTCCATTGCACAAGACGCACGCTGATTAATCAATTGCAGAATCTGCTTATCGATTGCATCAATTTTGTCTCTTAATTCAGAAAGGGGTGTGACGGATGACATGGTGGCCTGATTCAAATATTAGGTTTTCGATTAATGGGTGCGTTCAAACTCAGCCATAAAATCAATCAAAGCCTGCACACCGGCCTCCGGCATCGCATTATAAATACTGGCCCGCATGCCGCCCACTGAGCGATGACCTTTCAGCTCAAACAGTCCATTAGCTTCCGCAGCCGCCAAAAACGGCTTATCCAGGTTTTCATCGGCCAGAATAAACGGCACATTCATTCTTGAGCGGGACGCAATTTCTACCGGATTTGAATACAAAGCCGACTGGTCGATGGCCTGATACAGTTTCGCCGCTTTAGCGATATTGTGTTGCTCGATAGACTCAACACCGCCCTGCTCTTTTAACCATTTAAGCACCAGCCCAACCAGATACCAGTTGTAAGTTGCCGGTGTATTCAGCATGGACTGATTTTTTGCCTGTTCGGCATAGTTGAAAACGGAAGGTACTGTTTTTGGCGCATGCCCGACCAAATCGTCTCTGACTATCACCACGGTGACACCAGCTGGCCCCATATTTTTTTGGGTTCCGGCATAAATCAGGCCGTACTGGCTGACATCAATCTTGCGCGATAAAATATTCGATGACATATCCGACACCAGCGGCAAGCCCTTACTGTCCGGGCAAGACTGGAACTCTACGCCGTGAATGGTTTCATTCGAGGTATAGTGCAGATAAGCTGCTTGACTATCGATGGCCCAACTTGCAGCATCAGGAATCGTGGTAAATTTTGTACTTTCTGAGCTGGCGCTAACTACCACATCGCAATAAGCCCCGGCGTCCTTGATGGCTTTTTCCGACCAAGCGCCGGTATTCAAGTAACAGGCTTTGTTTTTACCGTTCAATATATTCTGGGGTATTAACGAAAATTGCGCCGATGCACCGCCTTGCAGAAACAAAACCTTATAGCTCTCGGGGATAGCCAGCAGAGCTCTCAAATCGCTTTCCAGCTCTTCGGCAATAATCGAGAAATGCTTGCCTCGGTGGCTCATTTCCATGACCGACATGCCGCTATCACGCCATTCCAGCATTTCTTGTTGCGCATGCTGCAATACCGACTCAGGGAATGCAGACGGCCCTGCGCTAAAATTATAAACTCTAGACATTATGATTCCTCACCTGATTCAATATCGTCATTTGTTGATTCTTCCGATGTACCCAGCTCTGACTCGGCATCATCTAAAAGAACGTCTTCATCGTCCGCATCATCTACCCCGGCCAAGCCTTCGATACGATCAACGCCGATCACTTTTTCTTTCTTATCCAGCCGGATAATTGTTACGCCCTGAGTATTCCGTCCAACCACAGAAATGCCGTCAACCCGTGTACGGACCAAGGTGCCTCCATCGGTAATCAGCATAATTTCATCGTGATCATTAACCAGCACTGCGCCAACAACAGCGCCGTTGCGCGCAGACGTTTGTATCGCGATCAGGCCTTGGCCGCCGCGTTTATGGCAGGTAAACTCTTCCAGCTTGGTTCGCTTGCCGTAGCCGTTTTCGGTGATATTCAGCACTGTGCCTTCGGTTGCGATAATCAGGGAAATGACCTTCTGCCCTTCTTGCAAACGAATTCCGCGCACTCCTGACGCCGTTCTGCCCATCGAGCGCACATCCTCTTCATTAAAACAGACTGCCTTGCCCGTGCTGCTAAATAGCAATACGTTTTGATGGCCGTCGGTCACTGCGACACCCACCAGCGTATCACCTTCTCTTAAATCGATGGCGATTTTGCCGTTAGCACGCTGACGCTCGAATTCTTTCAATGGGGTCTTTTTGACGGTACCCGCCGAGGTCGCCATGAAAATGAATTTAGTGTCGGTAAATTCGCGTATTGGCAGCAGTGCATTGATTTTTTCGTTTTGCTCCAGCGGCAGCAGGTTGACGAAAGGCTTGCCTCTGGCAGCGCGGCTCGCAACCGGCAATTGATAAACTTTAAGCCAGTAAACCTTGCCCAAGGATGAAAAGCACAAAATGGTATCGTGTGTATTCGCCACAATCAGCTTATCGACATAATCCAGCTCTTTAGTGGCTGTTGCCGATTTGCCGCGACCGCCGCGTCGTTGCGCCTTGTAATCGCTCAGAGGCTGGGACTTGACGTAACCTTCGTGCGACATGGTCACGACCATATCTTCTTCGGTAATCAGATCTTCATCGGATAAGTCCGAATGATTTTGTAAGATTTCCGTACGCCGCTCGTCGGAATACTGTTCTTTGATTGCGACCAATTCTTCCCTGATAATCTCCATCAGACGAACGTCGCTGCCCAGAATAAACAGGTACTCATCGATTTGTTCAAGCAACTGCTTGTATTCATTGACTATCTTGTCCTGCTCCAGACCGGTCAAACGATGCAGACGCAACTCAAGAATGGCCTGAGCCTGGGTTTCAGACAGGCGGTAAATTCCGGCATGAATACCGAATTCCACCGGTAAATCATCCGGTCTTGAACGATCCGCATCGGCGCGGTCCAACAACGCTGCAACCAGCCCTGCATCCCAGTTTTTCTCCAACAAACCGACTTTAGCATCGGCCGGTGTGGCAGCCGCCTTAATCAGCGCAATCATTTCGTCGATATTGGCTAAAGCAATCGCAAGCCCTTCTAAAATATGGGCTCTTTCCCTGGCTTTGCGCAGGTTATAAATCGTTCTACGGGTAACAATTTCCCGTCTGTGGTTGATAAAAGCGCTGATAATCTCTCTGAGATTCATGCAATGCGGACGGCCATCCAGCAGCGCAACCATATTGATGCCGAACACGGTCTGAAATTGCGTCTGCTTGTACAGATTATTTAACACCACCTCGGGCATTTCGCCTCGACGCAGTTCAATAACCATGCGCATGCCGTCTTTATCCGACTCGTCGCGCAGGCCAGAAATGCCTTCAAGCTTGCCTTCTTTAACCAGCTCGGCAATTTTCTCCAACAATCTGGCCTTGTTGACCTGATAGGGTAATTCGGTAGTGATAATCGCTTGCCGGCTGCTGTCGCCGATATCTTCAAAATGGCAACGCGCGCGCAAATAGATCTTGCCGCGTCCAGTGGTATAAGCGTTGTAGATACCGGAAGCACCGTTGATAATGGCCGCCGTAGGAAAGTCAGGCCCAGGGATATGAGCCATCAAGTCATGCACAGTCAGATCCGGTTGGTCGATCATCGCCAGACAGGCACTGATCACTTCGGACAAATTATGCGGCGGAATATTGGTAGCCATGCCCACCGCGATACCGGATGAACCGTTAATCAGTAAGGTCGGCACCCGAGTCGGCAAAACTTTCGGCTCAGACTCCGACTCGTCGTAGTTCGGCGCAAAATCGACTGTTTCCTTGTCCAGATCAGCCAGCAACTCATGAGCGATTTTCGACATGCGCACTTCGGTATAACGCATCGCCGCAGGAGAATCGCCGTCGACCGAACCGAAATTGCCCTGCCCGTCGATCAGCATATAACGCATTGAGAAATTCTGCGCCATCCGCACCATCGTGTCATAAACTGCGGTATCGCCGTGAGGATGGTATTTACCGATCACGTCACCGACCACACGCGCCGATTTTTTATAAGGCTTGTTCCAGTCGTTGCCCAATTCGCTCATCGCATACAACACACGGCGATGCACCGGCTTAAGGCCGTCTCTGACATCCGGAAGGGCTCGACCGACGATAACGCTCATAGCGTAATCGAGATAGGACTGTTTCATCTCATCTTCGAGATTGACAGGTATTATTTCTTTAGCGAAGTTTGACATTGATCCCTATATTACAGTGTGCCGTTAATACAGACCGGCATGGTTTCATGTCTAAGTATGAACACACTTTTCCTGATTTTTTTTGTTTAAGTGTAACTACACGACATGAAATAAGCTGAAGATTATAACAAATTGTCTGAATAGTGTCGAAGCTGATAATGTTTTATGAAGGCTTCTTATGTATGTTCTTTGCATCCAGCAACCTTAAGCTTTTATTTAACAGACATACCTTGTCAGGCGAATATCTCTTTCAAAAAGTTTTGCATCGCTATCCATGAACGCCGGTCCGCATCGGGCCGATAGACCATACCTGACGCTGGATCATTGGCAATCGGATTGGTGAACGCATGCATGGTATGGCCGTATGTATGCAACTGCCAGTCTGCGCCCGCTTCGGTCATTTCCTGTTCAAAAGCGAGCATTTGTTCTGTCGGAGCCAACGGATCGTCCCGGCCATGCAACGCCAGGATTTTTGCCTTAATGGTGTTCCCCTGAGTATTACCCGGCGCAGCCAGCAAGCCATGAAAACTGACTACACCTTTAATATCGACGCCTGTCCTGGCCAAATCAAGCGAGCACAAACCTCCGAAACAAAAACCCATCGCGGCGATTTTGCTGTCGTCAACCCAAGGCATCAATTTCACCGCAGCCAAAGCCGCTTTCATGCGCTGTTGCAGCATGGCACGGTCGGCCATAAAAGGCTGCATCAGCTTCATGTTTTCTTCCGGACCCGAGCCTAAAACCCCTTTGCCATACATATCAACTGCAAAGCCGACATAACCGAGAGCTGCAAGTTTTTTGGCTTTTTCGGCAACGAAGTCATCCCGCCCAGCCCAGGTATGATTGATTAAAACCGCCGGTCTGCGGCCTGAAAGCGCATCGTCAAATGCAAAAAAAGCTTCTAAAACTACATCGCCGTCCATATAAGCGACGGTATTCGATACGATTGCCATGATTGCCTCCTTTACTTAAATGTAACCCGATTCCCGCAAGGCTTTTAGAAAACCGGCGGAAGCCTCTTCTACCATATCCAACACTCGTTCAAAACCGTATGCGCCGCCATAATAAGGATCGGGCACCTGACGTTCCTTTAGATGCGGCGCATAATCGAGAAAATATTTGATTTTGGTTTTGTGTTGTTCGGGACAGGCGCTAACCAGTATTGAATAATTTTCATCATCCATCGCCAATACATAGTCGAAATCCTCGAAATCCCCATGAATGACTTGCCTGGCCCGCAAATTAGACAAATCAATACCCCGTTCAAGCGCCGCCGATTGTGAACGCAAGTCAGGCTCATTGCCAACGTGATATGCATGAGTGCCGGCCGAATCGATAGTAAAATGCGCTTCCAAATTATGATCTCGGACCAGTTTTGTAAAAACGCCTTCAGCCGTGGGTGACCGGCAGATATTACCCATGCAGACAAAAAGCACCTTTATTTTTTCTTTATTTTTCAATTTCTTATACCAATAAAACCATAAGTTCTAAGTCTGTTTTTCGATTTTTTTTGTTAAATTATATCAGATAGTTAGAATTTTATTTTGGGGAATGAAAACAGCTATAAACATGAAATATTTAACCGGTGAGTGAAGCCTGATTACAATAGTAAGTAAAGTTAAAGCCGGTCCATCTTAAGTTGCGCTGTGTCGGTAATCATAACGAAATTGACCGACGGCCGTAAGCACAAGGATGCGCGCGAATCGTTCGCGATTGATGCGCTGCTTCGTACCTCAACTCATCCTACGGCACTACATAGCCGAGTCGTGCATAAGCAACATGCCCGGCGCACTGAACATAATCTCATTCACAAAGGAGATATATCATGAGCAATAAAAAAACTTATACAGGCCGTTGCTTTTGTGGCGAGGTACAATTTACCGTCAACGGCGAGCCGGATGTGATGGGCTATTGTCACTGCGAATCATGTCGGCACTGGTCGGCAGGACCTGTCAACGCCTTTACTTTATGGAAACCCGAGGCGGTGCAGATCACGCGGGGAGCAGACAATATAGGAACTTACAACAAGACGCCGCGTAGCTATCGCAAATGGTGCAAAACGTGTGGAGGACATATCTTCACCGAGCATCCCGGCTGGGGCCTCATCGACGTTTATGCAGCAGTCATTCCTGACTTCCCTTACCACGCCAGCGTCCATGTCAACTATCAGGAGACTGTACTACGCATCAAGGATGGGTTGCCGAAGATGAAAGACGTCCCGAAGGAAATGGGTGGCTCGGGCATCAGCTTAGCGGAATAATACTTTATGGCAATTTCGCTGGCAGGCAAACCGTTATATATAGCGTGGATAGAGCTAAACAAAGTGAAGCGCATCGCTCGCGATTGATGCGCTTCGTGCCTCAGCACATCCTGAGGTCCTTTTTGACGCAGTGAAGCAATTTTCAATTTTTAAAAAAGGTTCGGAATATCTCAAAAAACAGAGTTAAAAAATATATTAAAAATTAACCTCACTAATATGGCTCAAGCTCATAAAGAAATTTTTGTTTGTTTATTCCCTGACTTCTATTATCTAAATCCTTATCTAAATATCATAAGCGGCGATTGATTTTGAAATTCATAATCAACACTTATGATGTATGATGACTGAAATTATCTAAGTCATCGTTACACCATACAGTGTTATCTTGAATGGTGAGGCCACTTTCTCGATGCTTAGCCAGTTGGTTATATACAAATGCCTTACCGAGCAATATTCTTTCCGACAACGAATGGTTCAGTGGAACTGCAATCGATTGGATTGATACCCCAAGACAGATTCGTCTTATTTACTTCTTTCAAATAATCAAGAGCATGGATCCAACCCCATCCACCGACAAAATAATAATCGACAACAAGTCTTTCAGTACAAACTGCCGGCAACTTTGGATCATGTCCAAGGCATTTTTCGCCTCGGAGCGCCAATCTAAAGCAATAAGGCTGGCCTGTATCCTACTCGCTTTAGTCCTTTCCGTCGCAGGGGTACAGGTACTCATGAGTTATGTGGCGAGAGATTTCATGACTGCCATCTCAAAGAAGGACGCGTCCGCCTATTGGCAATTGCTGTGGTGGTATCTAGGTTTATTAGTCCTTGCAGTCCCACTCGGAGCTTACTACCGGTGGACTGAAGAACGTCTAGGCCTACTGTGGCGCGAATGGATGGCGCAGCACCTCATCAAACGGTACTTCAACAATCGGGCTTACTACAGGTTACGCGGCTCTGACAGTATCGACAACCCAGACCAGCGTATAAGTGAGGATGTACGCAATTTCACCACCCTTTCGCTGTCTTTTCTGCTCATCACGCTAAATGCCATGGTGACTGTCTTGGCGTTCATCGGCGTGCTGTGGACCATCTCCGCAACTCTGGTTGGCATGCTGTTCACCTACGCAGTGATCGGCACTGGATTGAGCATCCTCATCGGCCGCCGGCTAATCGGCCTGAACTATCAGCAGTATCAGAAAGAGGCAGATTTTCGCTACAGACTGGTACGCGTGCGTGACAACGCTGAATCTATTGCTTTCTATCGCGGTGAAAAGCGGGAGGGACTGGATCTGGTGGACCGCTTAGGTAAGGCTGTGCTGAACATGCTGGACATCATCGGCTGGAATCGAAACCTGGCGTTCTTCACCAGCAGCTACTACCAAGCCTCCATCCTCCTGCCGGTTGTAATCGTCGCTCCCATGTTCATGTCCGGAGAGGTGGAATTCGGCGTCGTCACCCAGTCAGCTGGGGCGTTCGCCCAGGTTCTGGCGGCTGTCTCGCTGATCATCGCACAGTTTGAGCGCTTGAGCACTTACCTGGCTGGCGTACAGCGCCTCGGCATGCTGTGGGACGAGTTGGATGAATTCGATGCGGAGGAAGATCGCGTGGCAATAGAGGGGAGCCAGGAAGTCGACGAGCACAGCATCAAGGTGAGCCTATACAACCTAACTGTGCGCACGCCGGATGGATTGAAAACGCTGGTGAATGACCTGTCCTTTGACCTACGCCGCAATCAGAGCCTCATCATCATGGGCGCAAGCGGTACCGGCAAGAGTTCTGTTCTCCGCACCATCGCCGGGTTATGGCCCATCGGTTCGGGCACGTTGGAACGGCCGCCATTGCGCGACATCATGTTCCTTCCCCAGCGTCCCTACATGATCGATGGCACCTTGCGCGATCAGTTACTCTATCCGTATCACGATCAAGGCTTTAGCGACGAGCAAATTCTGGAAATGGCAGGAAAAGTCAATCTATCGGATGTGTTGGAGCGAGTGGACAACGATCTGGATCGTGTAATGGACTGGATCAACGTACTTTCCATAGGAGAGCAACAGCGTGTGGCCTTCGCGCGACTCTTCTTGCGGAACCCCAAGTTTGCATTCCTCGACGAAGCAACCAGCGCACTCGATGAAAACAATCAAGAATGGTTGTATCATCTACTTAAAGAATCTAGCACCGGATTCATCAGTGTCGGGCACCGTACCACTTTAATCGAATATCATGATCGCGTCCTTCAACTGGACCGCTCAGGAAGCTGGAAAATAACGGAAGGGGCAGAACTTGGGCGATCTAAACCTGCCCTGGTTTATGCTCTTGATGCGGACAAGACCCAGGCCGGTCCACTATTCAATAAATTGTTTGGGCGAGATCAATCCCGCAAATCGCTTTGAGTGTAATTAAGTGGCCTGAAATCCAACGTTACGAAAAAGTACATTAGTGAACAGCACTCCGACATCGTGCTTTCTTTGTGCTATGTAAGCGAAATTCAATTCAATAATAAAACTTAATCTATTCTCGACTCTGTGACTCGCTATCTTTGCGAAAGTTCTTATGGGCCTTCCCCTGCCCAATAAGCGGCAAAAACGACGAGTCCCCTCATGCCTGCGGCGGCCCCTGCTGTATAGGGACACCTCCCGTTTTGCAAGCACAAATTACTTCTTAAGCCATTGCGCAACCTGCGCAACACGGTCGGACATCACGCTGACCAGTCAATAAATCGACCAGCTGGACTTATTTGCGAATGAAGGAGAAGTGCAAATGGACGCGGACCGTGTCAAAGCGGCTTGCGTGATCGTTTGGAGGGCCTGATCGGTGCGTTATCGGTCGCCACATCCGGCGTTGCCACATCAATCGACGACGGCTAAGAACTGAGCGCCGCTCATGTTGACTGCCTGTCCGACAGCCGCCATTTGGTTTAAGCGGTAAACAAATCCCCCAGTAATCATTCCCTCCGCTGATCTTTCGGCCAATGCTGAATGAAATCAGCGGCCAAATGCCAGATCTTAAGCCGGTAGGGTATGCAGTGCGTATCGTTTTTAACTCGACAAAACAAAAATAAAACTATGCGCAGCGTACGCTACATGACTGAATTCCGCCTTTTGTACGTTAGCGAACAGACTATCGAGTGTAAAACAATAATAATTGCTGAGGATGAGGAAGATGGAGATGGAGATCTGTAAGCGATCCGTCGTTGGAACTGAGCAGCAATTGAGTGCTCTCAACATACCTTATCAAGCTCGAAACTAACCGAGATACAGGATCATTTTACGAAGTTGGAGGGATAATATGAAAATATTTATTTACATTGTAGCCGTGTCTTTTTTGACTACAGCATTCGTGGGCAGCTCCTTTGCAGGTAGCGTCCAGGAGAAGCAACAGGAGGTACAAGAAAAAAAAATTGAACTCAATCAAGAGATCCAAAAGGAATCGGTCGAACGTTCCCAGGAGGCCAACAAGTCGATGCAGCAGGTGAGTCGCGCCAGTAAAATCATCGGTACCAAAGTAAAAAACCCAAACGGAGAAAATCTCGGCGACATCAAGGACTTAGTGATCGATCCGGAGAATGGCAAAGTGGTTTATGGCGTTGTTTCCTTCGGCGGTATATTGGGCATGGGGGACAAACTGTTTGCCATTCCATGGGACGCGCTCAGATGGAATCGTGATAAGGAGTATTACGTCCTCGATCTGGATAAAGAAACCTTAAAAAAGGCACCCGGTTTTGATAAGAAGCACTGGCCGGACACTACAAATAAATGGGATCGGTTGCGTGAAGAACTCAATCAATTTCCTTTCTATCACCCCAAGGGTTGACCGAAAACTGTTGATCTCAAGGAAGATATTCATAGCTGCCGCTAATAAGCGGCAGCAAAGCTAAGTTTATGATTTAGCAAAATTCCAAAATTTCCAGGGGTTAGTTTTTACATACCTGTGAAAAGAAATATTTAACAAAACAATAATTAGGATACTACTATGAAAAATAAACAAATTATAGCTTTAGGTTTAGTTACTTTGGCGTTATTGGCTGGCTGTAACAAAGAAAAGGAATCTACTACCTCTACCACCACCAAAAGCGTTACAACGCCGGCTTCGCCTGAAGAACCAGCTAAAACTGAGGAATCGACCTCAACAACCACAACCGAAACAAAAGGTAAATAATATACGATTACATTCTGTTGAGTGGCGACGTATTGATCCATGAGGTCTTTTGGGGCAGTGAAAGCACCAGCGCCAACATGGTGTTGATAGACTGCGCCGAATTCAACAATGCTGGTTTTGGGAGCGTATTTCCCGCTGGGCTGGCGGCGGGCAAGCTTCTAGTAGCAGGGTCAGCTCATTAAAATGGAAGTTATTTAGAATCAATAAGCTACAAGAACAAAAACTGCCAAAAAATGGCACTAAATACTTTAACTTATTGATTTAACGATACATCTAAAAGTCAAATGAGGTGACCATGCTTCTAGTAGTCAGTCATATTGAAGCGAATCGATAATTTATGATATAGCGATTGACTTTGTCGTAGTGAGGTTCAGTCATACCAGCCATCAAATATAAAGTCAATTTGACCGACGAAGAAAAATTTGAGTTGGAA
Source organism: Methylobacter sp. (assembly GCF_036845245.1). Taxonomy (NCBI): domain Bacteria; kingdom Pseudomonadati; phylum Pseudomonadota; class Gammaproteobacteria; order Methylococcales; family Methylococcaceae; genus Methylobacter; species Methylobacter sp. The sequence goes on along the minus strand of NZ_DAIUEH010000060.1, from coordinate 308 downwards.
GCCTTGCTTCATAAAGGTAAAAGCGCCGCTCGCAGCTAAACGCGAGCTCGCATTCTATTAAAAGCAGCCGCCGGTGTTCAGGATAAAGACATTATCCAGGCGCTGGAGGTGTCGCCGCCCATGGTGGCAAAGACCCGGCAAAAGTGTGACCTGATGCCGCCCTCAAAGATCGTCCTCGTCCCGGTCAAGCGCCCAAGTTAACGGATAAACAATGATTGCCATCGCCTGCAGCGATGCGCCGGAAGGACACTCACACTGGACCTTGCGGCTGTTAGCCGACAAAGTCGTGGAGCTGGACTATGCCGCTT
>NZ_DAIUEH010000059.1:0-30985 GCF_036845245.1 Methylobacter sp. | reverse complement strand
TTTAGTGGCGGCTCTTGTTAACTTGCGCTATCACTGTATTTAGGAAAGATGTCTATTGAAAGCCGTTTTCCACCTATATACCAACGCGCAGCATACCCCACTCAGCTATGGAGTGCTGCGGCCAAACGCTTCGCTATCCGAATTCAGATCTCCCCTGCTCTGCCCTCCGGAAGCATAAACCAAGGTTGCGGCTGATCGTAGCAAGGTGGTTCGGCTGTCGATTTCAGTATAACGGGCATGAGCCAAATCCTTTTGTGCGGACAGCAGCTCTATCACCGTGGAAAAGCCGTGGGTATAAGACTCTTGCGTTGCGGCATAAGATTCTTCGGCAGCTTTCAACAAGGCTAATGCAAACTCGCGTTTTTCCAACGCGGTTTTGGTATCGGCATAGGCTTTCCAGATATCGCGCGTGACTTCCAGACGTAACACCTCAAACTGAGCCCTGGAAGCCTCTTTCCTGGCCTCTGCTTCATGCACGGCATTGCTGCGCTCAAAGCCATCGAACAAGGTCCACTCCATAGTCAGCATTGCTGTACCGACCCCATTACTCGCCGAATAACTCTCATTACCGGGTGGATTTGTATGTACATTTCCCCAGTATTGATTACCAAGCCTGCCTCCCAACGAAAACTTGGGCCAGAATTCGGCCCTGGCCTTCTTTACTTCGGCTTCGCGTGCGCGTAACTCCGCAAGGCGCGCCATCAGGTCGGGGCGCTGCTCCAATGCCTGATCGACAATTTTTTCGACCGACTGTACCAGCCCTGCAGGTAAAGGCAGCTTGCTTAAGTCTATCAGTTGCAGAGAATAAGAAGGCGAAATGCCCAAGCTCGCAGTAAGATCGGCATGCGCCTGAATCACCGAGCTGCGTGCATCCTGGAGGTCATAGCTGGCTTTCGCCTGCTCCTGAATCGCCAACAACAAATCGGGGCGTGTTGCCAGACCTTTATCGAGTTTCGCCTGAACCGAAGCAGAGCCGGCCGCTGCGGACTCGAATGTTTGCTGTGCCGCCGTTACCTTGGCCAGAGCAGCTTGATAGACAAAAAAACCGGTTGCAACCCGATAGGCAATTTCCTGATGTTTGCGGTTGAAGGCAAAATTAGCGGCGCTCAAGCGCTGTGCGCCGGCATCGACCAAGGCCTCCCTGCGTCCGAAATCGAACAATGTCCATGCCAAATCCAAGCTGCCCAAAGAGGAGTAACCATTGCTTACCAATGCGCTTCCTGGAATGGGGAGGCTAGTTTTGAAATATTGCCCGAACGCCATAGCCGTCAGAGTCGGATACCAGAGGCTACGATTCCTTTCGAGCCGAACGGCTGCGACTTTCGCCTCCTCCCAGCTAACCCTGGTTTCCGGATTAGTATGCAAAGCAAGATCGACCAGCGTAGGCAGGTCGTAGGTTAGCTTGGTATCGATCAAGCTATCTTCGAGCGAACGTCCGGATATGGCGGGCTGCTGCGTACCGGTTGTGGTCTGGTAATCATGCCAATAAACGGCATGGTCGGCCGGAGCCGCCGCATAAGGTCGATCAAACTGCGGCATGCAGGCTGTCAACGCCATCGCTGCCGGTATCGCCAAACTGCTGGCACCTCTCGGCAAACATAGCAACAATGTTAGCAAGTTATCGCACTTGCAGCGCCTCAACTCTCGCAAATTTAAAATACCTTATTCAATGGTCAATTTTGTTGTGGAATGTCTCCATTTTCGGAAACTTGAATGCGGTAGTTGACAATAGGAGATTCAAATACCAGAATCTGAGGCAGATACACTTTAATTAATACCTCTAGTTTTTTCAACTAAATAGATTTATTTCTTAATGACCTGATCAATATTAAAAAATACCGCCTATAAATAAATCCAATGGCCTTACGAAAATTATTTAAGTTCAGTTCTTTCGCTCAGGCGCAAATTATGATTTTCATGACGAGATTACGAAAACCGGCTTTTCCGGTTATTTTTGCATTTTTGTTGACGGCTTGCGACCCGATGCTGAGCATTCAGGGGTCGTTCTGGCCTGCCTGGATTATCTGTATTCTTGCCGGATTGGCGGTAAGCATGGTACTGATGTGGCAATTAGTAAGACTCAGGCTGGCGCCGTATCTGGGGCCTCCGCTATTAATTGTGCCAAGCCTGTGGGCTTTGTGCACCTTTGTTATCTGGTTGTTATTTTACTCGACGTAAACACTGGTACCGTCCATTATGGAAAACAGTCATACTGATAATCACGCTATAAATCTTGACCGCCGCATACTGCTGGGACGTTTCATCGGAACGTTAATCGTGCTAGGTGCACTGATAGCCGGAACCCTGGTATGGCGCATAAACTATCAGCATCCCCGCACCAACGATGCGATGGTGCGCGCCAACATTGTCGGCATCGCGCCTGAAGTGAACGGCCGCATCGTGGAATTGCACGTTGAAGACAATCAGTACGTCAAGCAAGGCGATTTACTGTATGTGATTGATCCGCGTCCCTACCAGGCCAAACTGGCCCAGGCCAAGGCGGAATTGCTGGTGGCCGAAAAAGAGGTAGATTCAAGGCGTGCCACCAGCGGTTCAGCCGAACTGGCCATCGAGCGGCTGGAACACCAGCGTGTCGCCGCCGACGCTGAAGTGCACAGAATTGAGGCTGAAGATGAGTATCTGCATAGCTATTTGGAACGCCTTGAACCATTGGCGGAGAAACAATACGTCACCACAGACCAACTCAAGCAAGCCCAATCCCGGTACGCGGCCTCACGCGCTGCGCTGGCAGATGCGCGGGCCAAGGAACTTTCGGCTCGTAGTGCGATAGACGAAGCTAAAAGCGATAGCCGCCGCGCGGTATCGTTGATCGCCCAGGTCGGCAACGTTAATGCCCGCATCGAAGCGGCCAGAGCAGTCGTTGCCGCGGCCGAGCTGGACGTGGAATACTGTTCGGTGCGGGCGCCTTTCGATGCCTACGTCACCAACCTGAACACACGCGAAGGCGAATACGCCAGGGCCGGAACGCAAATGTTCGCCCTGGTCGACGACCGCCATTGGTATGCCGTCGCCAACTTCAAAGAAACTTATCTGCAATCCATTCGCCCCGGTCAAGAAGCCGAAATATTCTTGATCGGTTATCCGGGAAAACGCTACCGGGGGGTGGTGACCGGCATCGGTTGGGCCAATTATCCCGATAATACCAAGCAGCAAGGAGTTCTGCCGGAGGTTCAGCGCACCTTAAACTGGGTCATCCTGGCATCCCGTTTCCCGGTGCGAGTCGAGATACACGAACGCGATCCCGAGCATCCGCTACGCATGGGCATGACCGCCTTTGTCACCGTTCTGGATCGCCCAGCCGACATTCCGGAAGTTTCTCCACACGGTGAGAAGGGAGCCGGCAAAGCCCAGATTCCGCAATGAATAACGATGACACGCAGCAGCACACTTCGGTTCTGCACAAAAGGCAAAGCAAACTTTGGTTTGGAACCAGCCTGGCACAATTCCTTAAGGTTGAGTTCAAAGATTTTCCTGGACGACGGATAGCTGCATTGCGCTTGTTCGTCGTTGCGCTAACCATTGCCCTGGTCAGCCAAACCCTGCACGTGCCGCCACTAGGGGCGATCGCGCTTCTGATATGCTTGAGTTACGACGCCTATGCGAATGCCGGCCAATCGCTGGCGTTCGGGCTACGTCAACTAGGGTATATTATCGTCACCACCTTGGTGTCGGTGTTTACGCTTATGTTAGCCGGCAATGATGCCTGGTTGTTGCTGCCCTTGTCTTTTATAATCATGGCTGTCGCCCTGTTTCATGCCCGTCTGATTGCATGGCCTACCGGCATCGCCTTATGGTATTCGGTGGCGGTACTGTATAGCCCAAGCACTCCCGATCACGCTATTTACAACGCCTTGTGGAATATTCCGATTATTGGCGTACTCGCTATTGGCTCATGGACGGTGGTGCACCTGACCATCAAACCGCAAGACCCGCTCATTCAGCTGAAGGCGAGTATCGCGGGACAACTATCGGCAGTGGAATACATTTTTAGTGCGCGCTTAGCCGACAGCGGCGTGAATATTCATAAGCGGGTAATCTCGAAATTTTCCAGTGCCGGCAGCTTCGGCAAAATACTGGGGTTGCTGTCAAACGCGGAACTGATACATCCCTCCATACATAGGCAACATGATACTTATCTTGCCCTGCTGCTTGAAATCGACGGTTTGCGTGAGCTTGCTATCTGGTTGGATCAGGTGTTGACCGCAGAGTATCGCGCTCAACCGATGGATCAGAAAAAACTGGATGTCTACCTGGCATTGCAAAGTGCCTGTGCAACGCTACGGCAAGGCGTGGAAGAATCGCGCGATGTTTCCGGGCAGATAGAAAGGCTGTTGTCCGATGACGTGCTGCACAGTTATTCGCTGCAAACCAACCCTTCGCTATTAACGGCTATGTGGCGGGCGCTCCAGCATATCGACGGCTTGATGCATAGCTTGCATAAGCCGGTACCAGCGCCTGAAATTAAAACCCTGGAGGCCGAAACTGACAGTAACGAAGCAGATGATTGGTTTCCAGCGTGGTTTGGCTACGAATTCTGGGAGACTCATGCCGACAGTCTACAGTTTGGGATTAAATTTTCCCTAGGCGCCATACTCTGCACGCTGATCGTGGAAAGCCTGGGCTGGCCGGGCATCAATACCGCGATACCCACCTGTTTGGTCGCTGCTCAAACCAGTCTCGGCGCCGATTACCGGCTATCGATATTGCGTTTGTCGGGCGCGATCCTGGGTGGGCTCTGCGCTTATTTTTATGTACTGGTATTCCAGTCCCAGCTCGACACCATTGCCGGTTTTGCGCTGGCAACGGCACCGATATGGGCCATTGCCGCCTGGATTACCGCCGGTAGCGAACGTATCGCCTATATGGGCAGGCAGATCGGATTTTCGTTCGCGCTGTTCGTTTTACAAGATTTCGGCCCGGTCACCGATCTCTACCTGCCGCGCGATCGGGTTAGCGGCATTCTGCTGGGCATCATCGTGATGGGAATACTCGACTACGCGCTATGGCCGCGGCGTTCGATTGTGCTTGCTCGTCACCATAGCGCAACGGCATTGCACACACTTGCCAAGCTCACAGCCCGTCTGCCGGACCTAAGCCTGATGCTCAAGCATACATTGCCGTTGCGCTTGTCGGCAGAAAAAGATCTGGCGGCTGCACAGGATTTGGTGATTCACGCGGTACTGGAACCGGATGCACGATTGACTTACAAAGCCAACGAAAGAACGGCGCTACGTACGCTTATTGAAACCGCCGGCAACTTGTCCGGTTTGCTACAGATTCGGCGACGCTATCGGTTGCTCAGCGGTCAACAATTCAGCAGTTTTCCTGATGAATTGCAACAACATAGCCGAACTTTCGATGCGGCGCTGACAAGCGCTCTGGAGAATGCGGCGCTAGTGCTGCAAGGCCAGCAACGGGAAACGCTGACTGAGGTTGCCGACATCCATGCGCTGCTGAAACAAAGCTACACACAACACCATCGCATCGATAGCTTGCCTGCAGACTTGGCAATGGAATGGGAACTGCGGTTTATGCTGGATCAGCAAATCATGGAGCTGGTAGAGCATATCCAAAAAAAGGCTGCAGATTGTGTTGCATATCGCCTGAAAGCTGGCACGACTATTAATTTAATGGTCGTTCAAAAGGCGGACAAATAAACACGGGGAAGCAAGTTAATTTCACCGATGAATATCATCACAAGGTTAATCATTGATTTTTTTTCCTCGCGCCTTAGATGATAAAGATAGTATAAGCATGGCAAAAAGTCGGGTAGAAATAGCCATTGCTGCGCCATTTCCCCATAAGGTAGGGTCGAGAAAAGGAATGAATGAGGGGTATTTCGAGGTTCCCTTATTTTAAAGCAATTAGTTACAATGAACATGCATGATTGCATGTATAGAGGTAATGTTATGAAAACACTAGTTTTTTCTTTTATTGTAGGTATTGTTTTACTCTATTTTTTGAATGTAGCGCTATTAAAAACCCCTATACTCGATCTTCATTGGTCAATCCATGCAGCTCTAAGGTTTTTGATAGGATTTATTTTACTAGGCGTTAGTTTTTTTTATGCGCATGCGCTTAAGTTTAAAACAGCTGTGTATATAACAGCTTGTATTGTAGCAACAGATTACATCTATGATTACTATTCACACCCCAATAGGTTTAATTTAGAAATAATATTACACGGAATGTTTATGATGATATGGGGGGCGGTTCTGGGCTATCTGACAGCAAAATATATAAAAGATCGATTAATGCGTAGTTAATTTTGTGGCTTTTGCTGTGCTGTCCTTGAACACAAACGTCTCGTATCCGTTTAGCCGCCACAAGTGCTATAGCTTGCCATAAGACAATTCCCTGGTACCCCCAAGACGAAGTCGAGGAATCTTTACCCATGCTGTCTATCAAGCGATCTGAAGTCCTGTTGAATAATTATTAAAAACTGCGATTGAATAAGCAGGAATAGTTAAGGGGCATTTTAAAACATTCCTTAAGTTTAATCGCCCAATTTCCGATAAAGCGTGCCTCGGTCAATGCCCAAAATTTTAGCCGCTTGAACTTTGTTGTCCTGAGTTATTTCCAAAACACGGCGGATATAGGCGATTTCCAATTCGGCCAAAGTCATTGACTGAATTGTGGCGTTCCCAAGAAAATTATCTTTAATGGGTAGCTGGGTTGCTTGAGCCAAGTCTTCTAGCAGAACAGTGTCATGTTCAGTCAAAGCCACTGCCCTTTCCAGTGTATTAGACAATTCGCGGACATTTCCAGGCCAAGAATACGCCCGTATCCAGCGCATGGCTTCAGCAGATATGCCGTGAATTTGTCTTTGCAACTTTGTTTGGGCATTTTGCAATAAATGATCTACTAAATGATCCAGATCGGGCAGGCGTTCTCTTAAGGGCGGAATGTCCAACCGAATCACATTAAGCCGATAGTAAAGGTCTGGGCGCATCGAACCGTTTTGTAGGGCTTTTTCGATGGGTTGGTTGGTGGCGGCGATAATGCGAACATTGGTAGCTATTTCGCTCCCGGCTCCTACCGGTCTTACCTTGCCTGTTTCCAGTGCTTGTAGCAGTTTTGGCTGAATGGCCAATGGCATTTCCGCAATTTCATCCAGAAACAGAGTCCCGCCGTCCGCTTCAACAAACAGCCCGGGACGATGTTCACGGGCATCGGTGTAAGCGCCTTTACGCACCCCAAACAACTCGCTTTCTACTAAAGCAAACGGCAATGCGGCACAGTTTATTTGTAGAAATGGGCCTTTAGCACACGGGCTATGCTCATGAATAAAACGAGCTAAAGCGCCCTTGCCGACGCCGCTTTCACCCGTCAGTAGTACCGGTGAATTGATTTGAGCCGCCCGACTGGCAAGTTGCAGGATTCTTTGCATTTTTGGACTTTCCGCAACCAATCCGCAAGGGATGAAATCTTGATCGTCCGTGGTAACACGCACAATCTCTCTGTGCATTTCCCGATCTCTAAAGGCGCGATCAATGGCGGAAGTTAAATCGTTTAAGGAAAACGGTTTGGTTAGAAAACCACAGGCCCCTGCCTGTAAGCTGCGCACACCCAGGTCGATACTGCCGAAGGCGGTGATCAATAGAATCAACTGTCCTGGCTTGCGTGCATGAATGGCCGACATCAAATCCAGACCGCGCATACCGGGCATTTCCACATCGCTGATTACCAAATCAAAATACTCAGCTTCCAATAGCTCTAATGCATGTTGTGGATCGGTTTCACCGCTTACTTTATAACCGTTGGTGTTAAGCATTTCTGTCAAATACTCGACAATGTCGCTATCGTCATCAATGACCAGCAAGCGCTTACTTTTTTGCATTGCTTGATTAGTCAACGCCATGATTGGGTTTCTCCACGGGCAAAATGAGGGTGATGGTACTGCCTAACCCTGGCGCACTTTCGGCTTTGATAGTGCCGTGATGTGCAGTGACAATACTGTGCGCGACTGCAAGTCCAAGTCCGACTCCACCTTGTGCATGACGGGTAGTAAAAAACGGATCAAACAGGTGTTCTAGTATTTCTGGAGACATGCCACAGCCGTTATCCCGAACAGTGAGTTGTACCACGTCGACAGCTTCGTTATGAGTCGGCCCAATGCTAAGTTGATAGGGTTCGGCAGCAACAAAAACTCGCCCTCCCTTGCCGGTTGCGGATAAGGCATTGGTAATTAAGTTCAAGACAATTTGTTGGATACCGTCGCCGTCGGCATAAATTAGCGGTAGCTCTTTCGATGCTTCATAAATAAGTTCGACCTGTTTTTTATGCGCTTCGTATCCCAATAAATCTAGCACTGCATTTACGGGTTCAGATAGATTAATGTGGGTGAAATGTGGCGGGTGCCGTCGCGTAAAATCCAGCAGTTGTTGGACGATACGGGTAATGCGGTCGGTTTGGGAAGCCAATATTCGTGCATGGCGAATGACTTCCTCAGGTTGGTCGGCACACAACACTAGATGCTCAGAGCGGCCTTTTAATATCTGTAACGGAGAGCCTATTTCATGCGCAAGTCCCGCCGACAACTGTCCGATGGTAATCAGTTTATCCGCTTCTTGAAGGGCGGTCTGGACATGGCGGCGAGACTGAGCTTCCTCTTTAAGCTTTTGTCGGGCGCTGGCCAATTCCGAGGCCATGGTATTGAACGTCTTCAACAGTGCGCCAATTTCATCTTGGTGATTTATAAGCGGTAGCGTGGAGAAATTCCCATCCCGTATTTGTTTCATGCCTTCAGTCAGCCGTTGCAAGGGCCGACCGATATAAATTAAACAAATTAATGTGCAAAGCGGTACTGTAATCAAAATAAAAGCAAGAGTGGAAATTGCCAGGTTACGCCGAGTAATATCAAGATCGCGGCGCATTTCGTGCAGAGTACGCACAAACACCAGAACGCCAAGGCTTTCTCCCTGTATATTCTGTAACGGTAGAAGCAGAGTAATGTATTCGGGATTTTTCTCAGGATAAAAAAACTGATCGTCTTCATCGTCTTTCAAAGCGATATGCAGCCTTTCCTGAAACTCGCTCGGGTAAAAAGTGCCGATAGCATCAGGAAAAGCCTTACCTTGCTGATCGTAAATCCGAACATTCAGTTCCGGTTCAATTTGTTCAAGTCCTTTCAGCAGTTCTGTAATATCGGCCAACTGCTTGTCTCGCATGGCATTTTCAATGGCAATTTGCAGACTTTTACCCAGCAATCTTGTTTGTAGACTGATATTCCGGGTTAAATCCTTTTGCTCAATCGAAAGATGGTAGAACCCATAGCTGATAAATATCAATAAGCCAATGGACGTTAAGGATAACGTGAGTTTAGTGGAAATACGCATGAAATCTAATGTGTTGTAATTTGCAGCATCCATGCAGTCTATCGCAACACATACAATTGCAACAAGCACTTTAAAACATCAGCAAATAGTTACTTTTGCAGAGCTTATCATCTTATAGCAAGAGTTTTTTCCTAAAAAAATCAAAGTACTGAGCTAGATCGATATTGTCATCATGGCATCAAGCATGGAATATTATGCTATTGGCATGATTATTGACTGATTTTAATAATCTTCTTTAAATTCATACAAACCATGCGCGATTATTTAATAGTTATTTTCTTTGCAGTTTTTTTGCTCAACGGCTGCACAGAGCCAAACACTGGGGAGAATGATCGCAAACGGTCATCGGCTGTTTCTGCAGAAAGCGTTAAGCCGTCCCAAGCGGAACCCTCCGGCTTACAAAACATCGACAAACAGAAAGCCATTTCGATTCCTATACAGTCTCGTCCTTACATTACGGTGGCAGCAGTTAGTCCGCAAACCTTCAGCGCAACGGTGCAAGCACCGTCTCGGGTAGAGTTTCGGGCCAAGGCGCTATCGACGGTGGGTGCTGTCGTTGCCGGACGCCTCGGCAAAATTAACGTACAAGTCGGAGACCCTGTTAAGGCGGGTACTGCGTTAGCAACACTGGAAAGCTCAGAGGCTGCGCAAATGCGTGCTGATGTCGCGCGGGCGAAGGCGGAGTTACAACGTGCGGAAGATCGTGCCAAACGCCAGGCTATCATGCAAAAAAGCGGCGTTGGCCTGGAAATCGAACGCACCGAAGCGGATATCCAACAGCGGCAAGCGCGTGCGGATTATGAGCGCAGTATGCAAGCGGTTCGGTTGTTGGGCGAAGGCGTGGATCAGTCTATCGTGTTGCGCGCACCGATTGACGGTGTGGTGTTGCGAGTCAACGCATCGATAGGTGCGGCCGTGGAAGCGGGGTCAGTTCTGTTTGATTTGGGTGAACCCGGAGCGTTGTGGATCGTGGCTGATGTGTTCGACAACGATTTGTCACTGATAGAAAAGGGTGCCAAGGCCTCTGTGCAAATTAGCGCATTGCCTGAGTCAGTCTATGGACACATTGTCGCCATCAGTGCGTCGATGCAATCAGACTTGCGTCGTGGTGCGGTTTATATCGAACTCGATGATGCCAATTTACTCCTTAAACCCGGCATGTTTGCCAGAGCTTCGATAGAAGCGGCTGGCCCGCATCGGATCGTATTGCCGACCACTGCGGTGCTGATCAAAGACAAAAAACATACTGTAGTTTATGTGGAAACTGCGGATGGGCAGTTCGAACCTCGCAACGTGACTATTGGGCAGGCGCGTGATGGTCAAGTGCCCGTGCTGGAGGGGCTTGGCGAGGGTGATCGGGTAGTCATCTCGGGTGCTTTGCTGCTCGATTCTGCCGCAGCCATGTTGCTGTAGAGGACGGTTACCATGTTACGAACCTTGATTGAACGCTGTGTCCATCGACGCCTTGCCGTTATCACCACTGCCTTGGTGATCAGTATTTTTGGCGTACACGCCTTCTTGGAAACCCCTATAGAAGCTTATCCGGATGTCACCAATACTCAGGTCACCGTGATCAGCCTGATGCCCGGTTATGCACCGGAGGAAGTCGAACGGCAAGTGACGGTGCCGTTGGAGCGCGTGTTAAACGGTACGCCGGACATGATTCAAATGCGCAGCCAGAGCCTGTTCGGCTTATCCTTGATCACCATTACTTTCGAAGATCATATCGACAGTTTTCATTCCCGAACAGAAGTCTCCCAACGTATTTCCGGCGCGGAATTGCCGGAAACAGTGACACCGGTACTGGCTCCCGATTACACCCCACTGGGTGAAATTTATAAATTTACCTTGGTCAGTGACCGTCATTCCCTGTACGAACTGCGTTCCGAAATGGAATGGAATGTCTCAAAAACCTTACGGCAAATTCCCGGTGTTGCCGATGTGCTGACCTTTGGCGGCTATTACAAAGAAATTCATATTGAAATCGACACGGCCCGTCTCGAATCGCTTGGGCTGACTTTGGCAGAAGTAGGCAATGCTGTTGAAAAATCCAACCGCAATGTCGGCGCGGGCTTCCTCAGTTACGGCGATCAGGAAATGGTTGTGCGTGGCATGGGGAATTTGCTCTCGCCGGAGGATATTAAGAAGATTGTCTTAAAAAGCCGTGACGGCACGCCGGTCATTATTGGCGATGTGGCCCGCCTGGTTCAAGCATTCACCCCACGCAGAGGAACAGTGGGGCTGGATGATCATAAAGAAGTGGTGGAAGGCATTGTTTTGCTGCGGCGCGGACAGAATCCCTCGCGGGTACTTGATGCCTTGCATAGCAAAGTGGAAGAATTGAATGCGCGCATCCTGCCGGCCGACATGAGGATAACGCCATTTCTAGATCGAGCCGATTTGGTGAGCAGCACACTGCATACGGTTTTTGACAACCTGCTACACGGCTTTTTTCTGGTAGTGGGCGTGGTCTGGCTGTTTTTACGCAGCATTCGCGGCTCGCTGATTGTCGCAACCGTGATTCCCTTGTCGCTATTAGTCGCTTTTTTGGGGCTATATCAGTTAGGGATGCCGGCCAATCTGATCTCGATGGGGGCGATCGATTTTGGGATCATTCTGGATGGCGCAGTGGTATTAATGGAAAATGTTATTCACCAGGCTTCGCATCGCAAACCGCAGACGCGCAGGGACATGTTGCATCTCATTGCCGATGCGGCATTCGATGTTGCTAAGCCCGCTTTTTTTGCAATGTTAATCATCATTGCCGCCTTAATCCCTGTGTTTACACTGGAGCGGGTTGAGGGTCGGATATTTCGTCCACTGGCAATGACCTACAGCTTTGCCTTATCGGGCGGCTTGGTATTTGCGTTGTTTTTGGTCCCTGCGCTGTGCGCCACTTTTATTCAACCTAAACACGCCTTGATAGAAGAGCCCAAATTTCTGGTGCGATTAAGGGCCGGGTATTCGAGTTTGCTTGAGCGAGCTTTACGGTTACGCGCTGTTACACTGGCGGCGGCGGGAGGATTGCTGCTGGTCGGCGCCATCTCGGCCACCCAGCTAGGCACCGAATTTTTACCGGAACTGGATGAAGGCGACATTCATGTCTTCGTTGAGATGCCATCCAGTATTTCATTGGATAAAGGTCAAGAAATTTTATTGGATATGCGCCGTCGCCTGCTGCAATATCCTGAAGTCATCGGCGTTTTGAGTCAGCAAGGTCGATCCGAGGACGGCACGGACAACGAAGGTGTGAATATGAGTGAAACCTTCGCCCATCTCAAACCTCACGAACAATGGCGGCCAGGATGGCACAAAGAAAAGCTGGTTGATGCCATGCGCACCTCGCTGGAAGAAATACCGGGGGTGCGATTTAATTTCTCGCAACCGATTAAAGATAATGTTGAAGAAGCGGTCAGCGGCGTGCGTGGCAAAGTAGTTTTGAAAATCTATGGCCCCGATCTTGAAAAAATGCGCGACACACTGGAAGAGGTCAAATCGGTGCTCGCTAATGTTAGCGGTGTTATCGATCTGGATCTTTATCGTGAATCGCGAGTGCCGCAGCTACAGGTCAAGCTGGATCGCGCAGCCCTTGCTCGCAATGGCTTTAATGTCGATAGCGTACAAGACACCATTGAAATCGGCATGGCGGGAAAAGTAGTCTCTGAATTGTGGCAGGCTGAGCGGCCGATACCCATTCGCTTGATACTCCCGGCAACAGACCGTGGTGACATCGAAAAACTCGGCAATATCAATGTGGTCAGTCCATCGGCAGCATATATACCGTTGCGGGACCTGGCCACGATCGAAGTCGCACGCGGACGGACATCGATTGAACGCGAAGCCAACAGCCGCTATATGGCTCTCAAATTCAATGTTGACGGTCGCGATTTAGGTTCGGTAGTGCATGAAGCCATGGAATTAGTGACGGAAAAAGTCAACGTGCCCGAAGGTCATTTTCTGGTCTGGGGCGGTGAGTTTGAAAACCAGCAGCGAGCCATGGCACGACTTGGCGTCGTTGTGCCCATCGCTGTATTGATTGTCCTGGGCTTGCTGTATAGCGCACTGCAATCGGCACGCAGCGCGGCGGCGATATTGATTGCTACGCCGTTTGCGATGACCGGAGGAGTGTTCGCTTTATTGTTGACCGGCATCCCGCTATCAGTCAGTGCCGCGATCGGATTTATTGCCTTGCTGGGTCAGGTTTGTTTAATGGGTTTGTTAGTGCTCAGTGCAACGGAAGAAATGCGCCGTAACGGTTTCGAGTTGCTGGTAGCGATCAGAGAAGGAGCGACACTGCGGTTAAGGGCGGTATTGATGGCCTCATTGCTGGCGTTATTGGGTTTATTGCCCATGGCGCTATCCACCAGTATAGGTAGTGAAACGCAACGCCCGTTCGCAGTGGTAATTGTCGGCGGCATGCTGACTACCTTTTTGGTGTCCATGTTCATATTGCCTGTTATCTACACTCTGGTGACCTCAAAACAGATGTTAACGCCCGAAGAGGCTGACGAATTACCGGAAACGCAAAAATGAATAAGCATTATTTGAAAATTGAAATAAACCGTGCGAGCGTAACAAAAAGTGCAATACTGATGATATTGCTGTTGGGCAGTCCGCTCGCATTCTCAGAAGAACAAGCGAAAAACCAAGACTTGCCCAATGTGGTATCGATTCGCCAACTGTTACAGATTGTCAGGGAAAAAAGTCCGCGCTACGCGGTTGCCCGCACTCAAATCGAGGCGGCGCAAGCCGAAGTTGTGGCAGCAGACGTGCTGCCCAATCCCAAGGTCAGCTACGGTCGTTATGATCAAGCCGGAGGACGTAGAAATACCCAGTTCGATGGCCCTTCACAACAGAATATCACAGTGGAAGTGCCACTTTTGCTAGCCGGTCAACGCGGTGCGCGCAAGGAATCTGCCGAACGCCGGGTCGAAGTGGCCGAAGCCGATGTCGAAACTCAATACAACCGGCTGATCCGTGAAACTTGGCGATTGTTCGCTCAATTATTGGCAGGACAGCGACGGGTGGCGGTCCTGGAAGATGCTAATCGGGAACTGGAACGGCTTCAGAGCCTTATTATTGGTAAAGAAAACGCCGGAACCGCCAGCCGATATGATGTCATGCGTATAAACCAGGAAACTCAGAGTTTAAAAACCCGGCTGGAAAGTGCGCATACTGATAATGCAGGTGTTGTTGGCGAACTGGGTGTGCTGTTGGGATTTCCGAATTGGAAACCACAAGCCAAGGGGATATTGGCACCTATTGGTGTATCGGCTGATTTAAATGCCCTATGGATGCAGGCCGAACAAAATAATCCTGAGCTTGTAAGCGCACGCCGGGAAACCATTGCCGCTGATTCAGGACTTGAACGTGCGCGTCGTGAACGTTGGCCCGTGCCTTCGTTATTGTTTGGCACAGCTTTTACCGATCAACCTTATGGCAATACCACTTTCGCAGGCGTATCCGTGGATTTGCCGATATTTGATCGCGGTCAGGGCGGCATGGCACGGGCGTCGGCTGAAAAACATGCGTCCGTGCTGAAACGCGAATTACTCTTGGCCTCAACGAAACAGGAGTTGGAGCGCGCTGTCGATGTATTGTCCAACCGTCGAAAAACGCTTTCCAAGTTTGAACATAGCGTTCTCGACCCCTTGCCTACGTTGAAACAAATGGCCGAAGACGCCTATCGTTTAGGGCAAACAGGTCTTTTGGAACTGTTGGATTCTTCGCGATCAAGGACTGAAATCAAACTGAATCATTTGGAGTTGCTGGTAGCTGAGATTGAGGCCGAACTTGACGCCATGATGGCGTCCGGGCAACTGGTCTGGATTTTGGAAAAGTCGGACTGACAAAAACCGCTACGCGCAAGTCAGGGGGAAATTTGCGCCTATATCGATTGCCAACTTAAAAGAGGGACAGGGGCGCATGGTTTTAGCTTTTTTATTACCTAAAATATTGAATGATCGTCAGTATGCTTGATGCTTTAATCTCTAATAAATGCAAGACTGATACATACAAGAATGGGTTTCCATTCTTAGATGGGGAACTATAAACGTAGAGATTACAAATTTACTATTGATTCGATACCATGCGAACAAATAATTAATTACTTCAACGGACTTTTAGACATGATACACAAACACACTCAATATTATTTTCGCCATCTGAAAGAAGATATTCCAGCGGGTATCGTGGTGTTTTTAGTGGCTTTACCCTTATGCCTGGGTATAGCGCTGGCATCTGGAGCGCCCTTATTTTCAGGCTTGATTGGTGGCCTGATCGGTGGGCTCGTTGTCTCCTGGCTCAGTGGTTCACAACTGGCTGTTTCTGGTCCTGCGGCCGGTTTAACCGTCATTGTTTTCAATGCCATTGAAACTCTCGGCAGTTTTCAAGGCTTGCTGGTAGCCTGCATTTTAGCGGGGATCATGCAGCTTATATTGGGTTTTTTCAGAGCCGGGATTATTGGCTCTTTTTTCCCTTCCGCCGTCATTGAAGGCATGCTGGCGGCGATTGGTTTAATTTTGATTATCAAACAGATTCCTCATGCCACGGGATACCATACCAGTTATGAAGGAGATGAGAGCTATATGAAAGAAACTGCCGAATCCAGCTTCATTGAGGTATTTGATGCGTTTGGAAGTGTTTCACCTGGCTCGGTTGTTATCAGCGTTGTGGCATTGCTGCTCTTGATTCTATGGAGCACGGCATGGTTTAAAAAACAAAAATGGTTAAAGCTGATCCCCGGCCCCTTAGTAGCGGTCGTTTGGGGCGTTGGCTACAACGGACTCGCCAGCCAGTTTGCACCTGACTGGTCGGTCAGCAGCAAACACTTGGTCAGCTTACCTGTTTCGGAAAAAGCCGCCGATTTTTTTAATAACTTTGTTCTGCCAAACGCCAGCTATCTCAGTTATTTGAGTAATCCGCATGTTTATACTGTTGCCATAACGATTGCGATTATCGCCAGTCTGGAAACGCTGTTAAGCCTTGAGGCGACTGATAAACTGGATCCTTTAAAACGTATTGCGCCCACTAACCGCGAACTAAAGGCGCAAGGTGTCGGTAATATTATCAGTGGCTTACTTGGCGGCTTGCCAATAACTGCCGTCATCGTGCGCAGTGCGGCCAGCATCAACGCAGGAGGGCAAACCCGTGTGGCTTGTTTCATTCATGGCGTGTTTTTATTGCTCAGTGTCATGTTTTTTGCGCACTATCTAAACACTATTCCATTATCTTGTTTAGCGGCAATTTTATTACATACCGGTTACAAGCTGGCAAATCCGGTTCTATTCAAAAGTTTTTACCAAAAAGGCATGAGCCAATTTCTGCCTTTCGTCATCACTGTGCTTGCGATTCTGGTAACCGATTTATTAAAGGGTATGGCCATAGGTATGGTTATTGGTCTGTTTTTTGTTATTAAAGCCAATTATCACGCGGCCATTACACTTACTCAAGATGGGTCGCACTATCTGTTATCGCTGAACAAAGATGTTTCCTTTCTGAATAAAGCGCTATTAAGAAAATTTATTTTGAGTATCCAGGAACAAAGCACAGTAACCATCGACGCAAGCAAAGCCCAGTTTATTGATCACGATATTCTGGAGACGATTGAAGATTTTCTGACTACTGCGCAGGATGCCAATATCACAGTCGAAACCATTGAGTTGCACGGCAAAGAAAAAACCAAAAAACACGAAGCTATGGTGATATTAAATGACAGGGTGTAGAGACTAAGTACGGCGACCTTTGGTTTTGTGCGATAACGACTGAAACATTAATACCTGTAAAGTTAATATTATGAAAACGCAAGTGAGAAATACAGATGAATGCACCTCCTAAAATTAATAACAATGGCCTGATCGCCAACCTGAAATACGATCTTCCAGCAGGTATTGCGGTTTTTCTGATATCAATACCCTTATCCTTGGGGATAGCGCTGGCATCCGGTGCGCCGCTGTTTTCTGGATTGATTACCGGGATTATCAGCGGAATCATAGTGGCTCCATTAAGCGGTTCCTCGCTAGGCATCAGCGGTCCAACGGCGGGGCTCGCTATCATTGTCTTGTCGGCCATTCAAAAACTGGGCTTCAATGGTTTTCTATTCGCTTTGGTCGTGGCTGGGGTTTTCCAAATCGCCATGGGTCTGAGCAAGGCTGGGGTTATCGCTTATTACTTTCCTTCTTCTGTCATTAACGGCATGTTGTCGGGTATAGGGATCATTCTTTTTCTCAAGCAAATTCCCCATGCCATGGGTTATGACCGGGACTACGAAGGTGATACCTCTTTTTTTCAGCCTGATAGCTACTCGTCTTTTTCTGAACTGGTGCATATGTTTGAATTTATTTCGCCGACGGCCATTATGATTGCGCTCCTATCACTGGCAATTCTTATCCTATGGGAACAGCCGTTTATGAAAAAACATCGGTTTTTTCAATTGTTCCAGGGCGTTTTAATCGCGATTCTAGCCGGTGCGTTAATCAATCAATGCCTGCAAAATTTTTATCCTGAACTGGCGCTAAGTGGTAATCATCTGGTCGTGATACCGGTGCTGCGAAATCCCGGTGATTTATTAAGTCAGCTGCATTATCCGGATTTTTCCCAGTTCGGCAATCCAGCTATTTATATGACAGCGTTAACACTGGCTGTTGTAGCAAGTTTAAAGACACTGCTCTCTATAGAAGCGGTTGATAAAATGGATCCCTATAAAAGAGTGACCTCCGCTAATCGAGAGCTGATTGCTCAGGGTATCGGCAATGCTTGTAGTGGCTTGCTCGGTGGTCTGCCACTGGCGCAAGTTATCGTGCGCAGTTCCATTGGTATTCAATCCGGCGCAAAAACCAAAGCCACGGGGTTCATCTGTGGGCTGTTGTTGCTGTTTGCAGTCATTCTTATTCCAACCTTGCTCAACAAGATCCCATTAGCCAGTCTGGCGAGCGTGTTACTGGTTGTCGGTTATAAATTAACCCGGCCGAAATCTTTTAAAATCATGTACAAAGCGGGCATGTATCATTTCATCCCTTTTTGCGTCACTATTTTAGGCATGGTTTTTACTGACCTGCTGATCGGTCTTACCATTGGATTGACCACCGCATTGTTTTCGATATTGCTGGAAAATTATAAAAGTGCTTTTTATTTTAATGAGTCACATATCGGAAATAAAACCATACTCAGGTTATCCGAACATGTCTCTTTTCTAAATAAAGCCAATATTAAACAAACCCTTGAGCAGTTACCCGATTACTCAGAAGTCATCATTGATGCAACCCGTTCAAAATACATTGATTACGATGTCTTCGAAATTATTGAAGACTTCAGAATTGAAGCACAACGAAAAAATATCAAACTAACTATTGAAAACTTGCGCGGTTATGGCGTTCTGGAACCGGTTGAGAATGTACGAGCGCCCACCTACGATACCCAGCAAGCATTAACACCGGCTACAGTATTGACTCTGCTGAAAGAGGGTAATGAGCGCTTCGTTAATAATCTGAAATCAAACCGGAATTTACTGGAGCAGATTAACGACACCCGGCAAGGCCAATTCCCCATTGCGATTATTCTAAGTTGCATGGATTCACGCACTTCGGTTGAATTAATTTTCGATCAGGGTTTGGGTGATGTGTTCAGTGCGAGGGTGGCGGGCAATGTCATCAATGACGATATTCTGGGTAGTATGGAATACGCCTGTAAGCTGGCTGGTTCGAAATTGATTGTGGTATTGGGACATTCGCATTGTGGCGCAATCAAAGGCGCTTGCGAAAATGTAGAGCTGGACCATTTAAGCGGACTGTTGCATAAAATAAAACCGGCTGTGGATGCTGTACACGCCGAAGAGTCTGTAAAAATTAGCACTGATAATAACGGCCTCGTGCAAAAAGTGGCAGATAAAAATGTGCAATTGACTGTCGAGCAAATTAGAGTCAAAAGCCCAGTATTGGACGCAATGGTGAAAAACGGTGATTGTGGCATAGTCGGCGCAATGTATGACATTGAAACCGGAAAAGTGAAATTCTATTAAGCGCGCCAGGATTTTTCGCTGCTAAAATGTATCCGTCCGATTTTAGCAGCGAAAAATCCTGGCCATTAATGCCTGCGGCGGCCCGCGTTCGTCCTCCGTCCGTTACGGCATACAACTTCGTCAAAACGCCCGGCCGCTACGTTACGCTTCCTGTACTCCTTATATGCTCTCGCAACGACTTGATCGCCAATGTCGGGGTCCTGTTAGCTACTGGTGGAAGCTAACAGCTCTACTCGCGTTGGCCTGACATCATCGCCGGGTTGCTTCTGCGTTCGGCGTTTTACGGCAGTCAGTCCGAGAGCCGGGCATCACCGGCAAGACTTAGCGTACGATTTTTTCCTTTTTCTGCTTTCTTCCCTATAAGCTCGGCTTTTAAGGTATGAAAGAAACTTTCCGAAACCACGTGCCTTGGGTTAACTTTCAGACAAATGGATAAATACAGCTTACGTGAAACACCGTATGACCAGTTTTTATACTTATTGTCGCTATCCGCAATTCATGATAATTTTTTTATTGGCAAATACTAAAAATAAAATACTTAACATCCAATAATTACATCTCAAAATCAGGAGAATTATTATGAATACCGCATTTGGAATTGTATCGGGACTTATTGTTTTGCTGGCAATAATGTTCATTTTGAAAAAACGAAAAAAATCATCATCATGCTCATCAAAGGAAACTCTGGTGAGTAAACCTAAAGCGCCTGAGCCGGAGAAGCAACAGCCGGTCGCTACGGTCGCAGTTAATGCTGAGCCTACCTCTGTAAACTCGCAAATAACTGATGCGGAAGTTGTTTCTTCCCCAACACCGGAGTCTGTCATGCCCATAAGTAATGTTGAGTCTTTCGCAAAGCCACAAGTGAAAGAGGCTGCGGCTTTAGCAGTCGAAAACAACAGTAGTGAATTTCCTGAAGATTCAATTCTGAGACGGCATTATTTCAATCACTTCTTTACCATGATTGAAGCGCTCGCCCCCCAACGACCTACAGATCCTGTTTTATGCCGTCACTACTATATGATGTTGCTCACCCGAATAGATCAATGCCTAAATGATAAAAAGGCAATGGAGCAGCTGATTTATGAGTATGAGAATCTCAGGATGTAGGATTATAGATTACAACGAAGCGCATCCATCAGCAGATGGATGCGCCCAAAGTAAAGTGATACAAAGGTTTAAAAGTTGATAAACAGCGATCCCATAATCAAGTGATGCATGGTGTTATTGGTGTGGGTGGCATCATCCAGGTATTGGTTGAGATATCCCCCTTCAGCCCGGAAGTTTTTATTGAAAGTCCATCCCAAGCCTGCAAACGCGCGATTTTGATCGAAACCCGACTGTCCGCCGAATTTTGTTGAGTTAACCCGAATGAAAAACTCGTCCCAGGTAATCAGGCTTAAACGCGGCTCGAACTCCAGCGGATGCATAAACCGCAGCATTTGCCGCGGCCTGAAACGAACGTCGTCGCCTTGTATGAAGTTGCTTTCGAACATGGTTCTAAAGCTGAAAGTTCCAATATCGGTAGGTAGTACATAACGAAATGCCGGCCAGACATCCTGCTGGGAAACATAGCTTTTACCGACATTTTGAGTAGGCAGCCAAGTGTAACCCGCCCAAATAGTGGCCCGGTCGCTGAGTGAATAGCCTACCGCCGTGCGCACCATGCCTTGGTACCAATGATTCCAGTTGTCGTCGAAGCGGGATTGGCCTTCCAGCCAGATACGTCCCTTTTCCAGTCTGGGATCCACGACTTTCAGACTGCCCTCGCCTACGATTTGCATCCAGCTGCCGGCATCCTGAAGCAAATCATCCGCCATAGAAGCCATGCTGAAAGAACCTAGAATCACCGCAGTGATTCCCCATAGTTTGATTTTTTTCTTAATCATATTGTTACCCATTGTAGTTTTGGCAAGTCTGCAATAGCCTCCCTGCCTCATTTATAAGATGTGTTGAGCGCATTGAAGTACATCAATATCGAGTAGATACCAAAGTACTTGTTATTTTTTAGCGTTAATCAGACCCAACAATCCCTTCATCAACGCCAAAGGTGTGGGCGGACAACCGGGAATCGTTACATCGACCGGAATGACATTGGACACTGCACCGCAGCTGGCGTAAGACACGCCGAATTCACCGCCGCAAGCAGCGCAATCACCGGCGGCAACCACCCATTTTGGGTTCGGTGTGGCTTCATAAGTACGTAGTAACGCCGTTTGCATGTGTCTTGACACGGGGCCTGTAACCAGCAATACGTCTGCATGTCTTGGCGAAGCCACAAAATGAACGCCAAAACGTTCAATATCGTAAAAAGGATTATTCAGTGCATGAATTTCCAGTTCGCAACCATTACAAGAGCCTGCATCGACCTGGCGTATCGCAATGCTGCCGGAAAACTTCTTGTCTATGTGGCTTTTAATCTCAATACCCAGTTGCTCGAGTTCGGCATCATTGGGCGCTTTAATGCGTTCAGTAACAACACCCGTGGTCAGGATTTTTTTTACAATATTCAGCATTTTCCTTTCCTATAAATCATTGCCCGAATATGAGCCATTCAGGGATTTGTTGCACACAGGAAAATCCGGCACGATATTATTCAGCACCAGCTTCTCCAGTGCAGGCCAATTCAATTGGCTGGGGTCGCGCGGATAAAAGCGGGCGATTTTATTATCGGCATCAAAGCGGATGTAGCTGATGATTTCGCCACGCCAGCCTTCAACGATGCCTAAGCCTTCATTTCCTGCGACCGGTGTTTGCCATTCGGTGCGTATATCGCCTGTAACCAGTTGATCGATAAAGCTTTCTACCAGCCGCAAAGCGGCCATGATCTCCTTATATCTGACCCACAATCTGGAGGCAATATCGCCCTGATTTTCCAACGCGACTTTAACCGTGACCTGATCGTAAGGCGCATAGGGCGCATCCCGGCGCACATCAAAGTCCTGTCCGCTGGCTCGTCCTACATAACCTAAGGTTCCAAATGCGGCGGCGATTTCTTCTGACAAAAAACCGGCCGTATATAACCGGTCTTCCAGTGATGAGTTGATGTCCAGAGCAAGTATGACCTCTGCCAGTTCTTTTCTTAATTCAACTATATCCTTTTTGATTAGAGTGCCGGACTCATCCGACAGGTCGCATGCAACACCGCCGGGAACAATTTTATCCATCAAGAGACGATGGCCGAAAACCGTTGCATTGGTACGCAGCCAGAGTTCACGCAAACGGGTAAACTGCATTTGCGCGAACACAAAAGCGACATCATTGCAAATGGCCCCTATATCGCCCATGTGGTTAGCAATGCGCTCCCGTTCCGCCAGAATGCCGCGAATCAAAGCGGCTCGAGGTGGAATTATCACGCCCGCCGCCTGTTCCATTGCCATACAGGCCGCCCAGCAATGGCCGACGGTGGTATCGCCGGAAACACGCCCGGCCAACCTGGCTAACGATTCGGGTTCCCTGCCTTCGGCAATTTTTTCTATGCCTTTATGCACATAGCCCAGACGCTCTTCCAGATTTAAGATCAGTTCGCCGACAGCCTGGAAACGGAAATGTCCGGGTTCAATGATACCCGCGTGCACAGGACCTACCGGAATTTCATAAACGCCGGCGCCATGCGATTTAATAAACGGATAGTGCATATCGGGTGCAGTGACGCCTACCGGCGTACCTTGAACAGGATAGTCCTTTCGTAACGGATAGTGGCTTTCAATCCAGGCTTGATGCCGCGTCCAACGCCTGTTATCAGGATGTCCGATAAACTTGATTCCGAACATATCTTGAGTATGGCGTTCGCTACGATTGGCGGCAGGATAAACCGTGGCTTGGCTGGGCAGCTCCGGATTTGAACCTTCAATGATTGTGCGTAACAGCACATACTCACCTTGCTTTTCAAAACAGGCGTTGATGAAAAACCGGTTATCAACCTGTTCCGCCCATCCGGCGGCCCAACGCAGGTTTTGCTGCACAGCCAGTTCCGCAAATTGCTGCCATGCATGGCTTTCGATTTGCCATAGTGTTGTCGAGGCTGTGTCGATCTTTGAGACGGTAATATCTGTACTCAGTTGGTTTAAAAAATCCGTAGTCCAGTTTGAAGAACTCATAACGGCGTACTCCCGGAAATTAATAGTGTCGCCTGCGAAAACCAGTTAGCCAGAAATCCGGGAATGGCCAGACCCAGCCAAAGCACCAGGGCCAGATGTATCATGACCGGCCATAAATTAGCGGTAATCGGTTTTTGATCTTTGGGTTTGTCGCCGTAAACCATCGGCTGGATATGCCTGAACAGTCCGGCAAAAGCAATGCCGATGCCCAGCAACAGCAATGGAGCCAACCAGGGGTAACTGTGCATGGTGGCCAGCAGTACCAGAAACTCACTGGTAAACACGCCAAAAGGCGGAAATCCGGCAATGGAAATAGTCCCGATCAATAATCCCCAGCCGATCTTAGGCTGGGTTTTAATCAAGCCGCGTATCTGGTCTATTCTCTGGGTTCCTGCAAGCTGAGCCGCATGGCCTACCGTCACAAAAATGGCTGACTTGGTCAGGGAATGCACAGTCATATGCAGCAACGCGGCAAATGTGGCGAGCGGCCCCCCGATGCCGAAAGAAAACGTCATCAGGCCCATATGTTCAATGGATGAGTAGCTGAACAGTCGTTTAATATCTTTCTGACGATGCAACAAAATGGCGGCAACCAGAAACGACAGCATGCCGAATCCCATCATTAAATAACCCGCCATATTGGAATCGGTCGCCCCGTCCACCAGCATCTTATTACGCACCACGGCGTATAGAGCATCGTTTAAAAGCAATCCCGACAATACCGCAGACATCGGCGTCGGACCTTCGGAATGGGCATCGGGCAACCAGTTATGCAACGGCACCAAACCGATTTTCGTGCCGTAACCAATCAGTAAAAAAACAAAGGCAATTTCAAGAATTTCCGGATTCAATTTATCGGCATTTTCGTAAAGTACCGACCACAGCAAAGCATTCTCCCCGTCGCCGATCTGCACTGCCGCGTAATACAGCAAAATGGTACCGAACAATGCTTGGGCAATACCTACCCCGCACAAAATAAAATATTTCCACGCCGCCTCAATCGATTCCGGCGTACGATATAAACTGACCAGCAACACGGTTGCCAGCGTAGCGCCTTCCATCGCCACCCACATGATGCCCATGTTATTGGTGGTCAATACCAAATACATGGCCAGCATAAAGCCCTGAAACATCGAGTAATACAGTTTTAAGCGCTTGTCGCTGAGCTTGCCGATTTCCATTTCATGCGCCATATAGGGCGAGGAAAATATCGATGTGGTGAAGCCGACAAAAGCGGTTAACACGATCAGATACACATTAAACGGATCGATTAAAAAAGCTTTGTCCGATGAAATAATCGTACCTTGATTGAGTACATTAATCGCCAGCCAAATAGTCGCCAGCAAGCAAATGCCGTTAAACCAGACATTTAGTTTCCCGGTGTCTGTTTTGTGTCCCGCCAGCGCGAAATAGATAATGCCGACTAACGGTATCAATAAAACCAAATAGGTGGCAATCATTTATCCACCTCGTGTAACTTGTTTAACAAATCGACATCCAGCGAATCAATACTGGTGCGAATGTGCAAGAAAAAGATGCCGAACAGAACCGCAGCGACCAGTACGTCAAAAGCAACGCCCAATTCGACCACCATCGGCATGCCATTGGTGGCGACGATAGCCGCGAAAAACAAACCGTTTTCTATCGACATAAAACCAACCACATGAGCGATGGCTTGCCGATGCGAAATCATTAACAACATACCCAGCAGCATCACAGAAAGACTAACCGCCAACGCATTCAACATGACCACCGATGAGGATTGCACAATAGGGTGCAGTACGTAATAACTGAATACCATCAGGCTGGCTCCGCCCAGCATCACTGCGGTATTATTTTTTAAAGCTTCAATATCTCGATGCATATTCATTCGCAGCACCTCGCGCCGTAACATCCACGGAATAAAAACGACTTTCAGCACTAAAGTCAGCACCGCTGAAATATAAAGATGATGATTATTCAAGCTGTAAGCCGCCAACCCTGTGGTCAAGGTTAATAAAAACCCCTGCATCGCAAATACAAAAATCAGCCGCAACAATCTCCCCTGCCCTAACATAAGAAAAGAGGTAAGTCCTACCAACGCAGCCATCGATAAAATGGCTTGCGTATAAAAATCCAGTTGTTCAATGTTCATCAGCGTGATGCCTCCAGGATGATATGACTCAATAGGCCCAACAAACCTAATAAATAGGCGAAACTGAGGTATTCCTGCACTCTAAACAGGCGCATTTTTGCAACCAGCGTTTCCGCTATTGCCAGAAAAATCGCCAACAAGGCAAGCTTGCCGATAATAGCCAACAAGCCATAGCCTAGCGCTTGAATACTAAATGTTTCGGCGATGCCCCAAGGAAAAAAGATATTGGCAATCAGTACGCCGTACAGCATCAGCTTCAACTGACTAGCCCATTCAATCAATGCCAGATGACGACCGCTGTATTCAAGAATCATCGCTTCGTGAATCATGGTCAATTCCAGATGCGTCGCCGGGTTATCCACCGGAATACGCCCGGTTTCAGCGACGGCAACCAATATCAAAGCGGCTAAAGCAAATACAAACGAAGGCCGCAAAACCAGGCCTTCATTCAGCACATGGGTGATAGCAAACGATAAGTTAGTCGTTGATGCGGTCATGGTCAGCGTAAAAATAGCCATCAACATCGCAGGCTCCGCCAATGATGAAATCGTCATTTCACGCGATGAACCCATGCCGCCGAATGCGGTGCCGACATCCAACCCGGCCAGCGCCAGGAAAAACCGGGCAAAAGCAAAAAAACCGACCATCACAATTACATCGGCGCTGGCCGAAGTCGGTAAATCGACAGCAATCAACGGCACAACGGTTGCCGCCAGTACCGTTGCAGAAAAGATAATATACGGCGCTAAAATAAATAACCATGAAGCCTGCTCTGCAACGACCGGCTGTTTATGAGTCAATTTGATTAAATCCCGATAAGGCTGGAATAAGGACGGTGCTTTGCGGTTTTGTAAATAACATTTACACCACTTGACCCAGCCTGCCAGCAACGGCGCCAATAAGACAAACAATGTGATTTGTAAAACAGCGATTAACCAGTTCATCAGCTGATCACCCATAACATAATAATTAAGGTCACAAACGAATAGCCCAGATAAACCCGGATATTTCCTGTTTGAATGCGTCCGACCAGCTTGGCCGTGTTGTTTACCGCGCGTTCAATAGGCTCATACAAACGCGGCCAACTATGATCATGAATCTGCAAGTGATAATGAACGGCCGCCACATCCTGATTCATTGCGCCTTGCATGTCTTTATCGATCTGTTCGTCAATAATCCAGACTTTGGCGAAAATCCGCCTGAAAGGCATCGTAAATGCGCTGCTGCTGTATTGCATACGAGACGTTACCCCACCAAAACCGCAATCCCAGGTTTCAGCTCTGCGTAATGCCGTTGCAGGATTGCGCCGCAGATACCAAAAACTGATGCACCCGGCAATCAGCGCACCGATCAGGACCAACGGAGGCGCATAAGAGGCTTGGCCGGTAGAAACCGGAGCCAGCCACAACCAACCTAAAGCGGCGTCATTCGGCAAGGTTTCGCCTAATAATTGCCCGGCAACGCCGTTGATCAGGCTGATGACCGGACCGGGGAAAATCCCGAACAGAAAACACAAACCAGCCAATAATGCAGGACCGGCCAGCATACCTTTGTCCTGGACTTCATGGGCTTTCTCGCAATGATGAGAACGCGGCTGTCCCAAAAAGATCAAGCCGAATACTTTGACAAAACAGGCTGCAGCCAACGCCGCCGTCAGCGCTAATGCAGCGGCGGCGACCGGTATCAAGCTGCGCAATACGCCATTATTCAGCACATCGACCTGTAATGCGGTCTGAAAAGCCAGCCATTCCGAAACGAAGCCGTTAAACAACGGCAATGACGAGATACTCATGCAGCCGATCAAAAACAACACGCTGGTTTTAGGCATCTTTTTAATCAGCCCGCCCATCATGTCGATATTCAACTCATGGGTTTGATGATGAATCATACCGGCGCCAAGAAACAGCAGGTTCTTGAACAGCGCATGATTGAAAGCATGTAACAATACCGCCAAAAAGCCCAGCGCCGCCAGTTGCGGATGACCGTTTGCCATAAAAATCATCGACAACCCCAGCACCATAAAAATAATGCCGATGTTTTCGACCGAACTGTAGGCTAAAAGGCGTTTTAAATTAGGCTGCATCATCGCGTACAAAATGCCGCCCAGTGCGGAGATGGTGCCCAGTATCAGCAACACCACGCCCCATTGCCACTGCACCTCGCCGATTAAATCAAAGCAAAAACGGATCAGCCCATAAAGCGCGACCTTAAGCATCACCCCGCTCATCAAAGCGGAAATATGCGAAGGCGCAACCGGATGCGCTTCCGGCAACCAGACATGGACAGGGACAATCCCGGCTTTCATGCCGAAACCCAGCAACGCGAGCATAAAAGCAATGCTGGCCCAGGTTGTCGACAAGTGGGATTCACGCAAAGCATCAAAGGTAAAGCCGTCGGAAAAACTGGCCAGTACGCCAAAGCCCAGAATAATAGCTAATGCACCGACTTCCGCCATCAGTAAATAAAGAAATGCGGCCCGGCGATTGGCCGGGTTTTCATGTTGGAACGCCACCAGGAAATAACTGGCGACCGACATCAACTCCCAGGCAATCATGAAAAAGAATGCATCATCAGCCAACAGCACCAGCAGCATCCCTGCAACGAACAAGCCGGTAAATAAGCTCAAGATCGCAAAAGGATGCTGACTTTCCTTATAACTGTTCACATAGCCGGGCCCGTAAAGGCTGACTGCACTGACCGCAATGCCGACGATTAAAAAGAAAAAACCGGACAGGCAGTCGAAGCGAACATGCCAAGGCAGCCAAGGCAGGCCTAAACTGAGTTGATCGGTGAGTGTTTCTTTACCGATCAATACGCTTAATCCGGCCAATACCGCGAAAACACCGGATAAACCCAGTAAAACAAACACGGCCCGCCTTAAAAGAACCGGAAATCGTTTTGCTTCCAGGCAAGCGGCAATCACAGACTGACAACGTTCATTGCCGCTCGGGAATTTTTTAAACCAATACTGACTAAACAGCATTATATGTCGGCGCTGATGCATCATCAGCCCCAGCAAGCCGGAAAAAAAACTTAGCAGAACAGCGCTATAAGCTAATACAAGGATCATAATAAATTCTCACTTTCGATAGCGTGTCGAAGCATTGTATATCCCTTAGACACCAAAATGGTCACTTTTACGGCGACTCATGTGATTTCGCTTCATTCTGCGCACCGCCAAAGGATGTCTTGAATAAGTGTCGTGATATTCCAGACCGTAAAACACACATTTGCCGCCTTGAGATTCATAGTTATGCTGAAAATCATGAAAAAATTCCATCACCGTATGATCAATAAGATAAGTATTGTTCATTTGAAAGATGACGGTTTTGCCGCTTTCCAAGTTAGCCAGAGCCGTCTTCAGTGACATAAAGTTAGAGAAAATCGCCGCGCCGACTATCGAGACGACAACAGAGTCGGCATCTTTGGGCTCAATAACAAAATGAATCTTGAACAGATTATTTAGCCTGACGCCGCGCAGCATGTGAATAGCGAATTTGGCTACGATACCGATCGCGACACCAATTAATAAATCGGTCGCCAACACACCGATGATCGTAACCACGAACATAAACAATTGTTCTTTACCGACGCCCATGACCTTAGCGAACTCTTTCGGAGAAGCCAGACGAAAACCGGTATAAACCAACAATGCCGCCAATGCTGCCAAAGGAATACTATGAATCAGCCGCGGAAACAGCACCACGAACAACAACATAAAAGTGCCGTGAAAAAAGTTAGCCCACTGAGTTTTTGCGCCATTGTTCACGTTAGCCGAGCTACGTACGATTTCGGCAATCATCGGCAAGCCGCCGATCAATCCGGCTACCAGATTACCTATACCGACCGCTGTTAAGTCACGGTCCAGATTGGAGTGACGCTTATACGGATCAAGCTTGTCGACTGCCATCGCGCTAAGCAAACTCTCAAGGCTACCGACCAAACTGATGCTGACCACGGCTTCCCAGAACTCTGCGGTGGCGAATTTTGAAAAGTCGGGAAAATAAAAACTGGACATAAAATTTTCAGAAATCGCGACTAAAAATTTCGGCCCGACGGTTTCTTCATGATGCGGTAAAAAATGCGCATCCGGCAGGAACAAATACATGTGTTCATGTTCTAAATCAAAATACCGCGCCAAGCCCATCCCTGCCAACACCACAATAAGCGGCGCCGGAATCATCTTTAAAGTCGGGTTTTTTATGACTGACCAAATAATCAATATGACCAATCCGGTAAGGCCGATAATGGCAATCTCATAATTGGGATTCAGAAGGCTGTGCGGAATTTGCGCAATCGTCGAAAACAGACTGCTACCTTTTTCCGGCGTAGCTCCCAGCATGACATGGATCTGTTTGGCCATAATGATGATTCCGATAGCCGCCAACATACCATGTACCACCGATGCCGGGAAAAACGAGCTCAACCGTCCTGCTTTAAACACACCCATTAAAATTTGTACGACACTGGCAACCACGATAGCAGCCAACGCATAACGATAACCTGCCATCGCATCGCCTTCGCCCAGCTCCTGCACCGCACTGAGCACCACCACGATCAATCCGGCAGCCGGGCCGTTAATGGTTATAAATGACCCGCTGATACGCGAAACCAGCACCCCGCCGATAATAGCCGTGATAATACCGGCTGATGGAGGAAAACCGGAAGCCATCGATATACCCAAACACAACGGTAGGGCAATAAGAAAAACCAGGAAACCGGACAGTAAATCGCTACGCCAATTTTCTTTTAAACCGGCTAAACCGGACTTTGGTAACCCAGGCAGGGATGAATCACTCATATAAATCCTCGTAATTTAAAGAAAGCTCTAACTAAATCACAAGCGATAACTGTGCCAACCTGTTTTATTGTTATAACTGCATGATTTTGAATATCAGTTTTAATTGCCAAGTTGAAAACAAGAAATCATGGGGTGCAAAGCAACCGGTCGGTAGTTGTTTTGCACCGATACCAAAGAACCGCCTGATGTTATTGGCGTGACAATCGCAGAGGAAGATGTTGGATTTTACGAGTAATCATTCAAGATAACCGCAGCCAAAGGAAAGCCGGCTTCAGTAAATCCCGGATATAACTCTATTCAGTTGTGATGCGGTTATTTCCGGCTAACCGGCCCATGCATTTGATTTTATGATTGATAAACTTACGCAATATATCGGCTTCAAAGTATTTAACCCAAGCTGTTCGATATTGCATGCAATTTATTTATGATCGATTTTCTATCGATAGCTTCCCAGGCCAGATTATATTAGACATCTTTCCTAAATAATCGACATGGCACCCCTCTTTATAGGGTTAAAATAACAACCATACTTCTGAAAATACGGATCGTCATGACACCTTATGCCTAATTACCCACGAA
>NZ_DAIUEH010000058.1:0-31610 GCF_036845245.1 Methylobacter sp. | reverse complement strand
TAACGCCAACTATAACCTATATCTAATGCTATTAATGCAATTAAACACTAGCATAGCGGCTAAGGTATACAGACTTGCCGGTAGCAAGACATTGAGGGCATTATCATGATTCTGGAATAGGAATCCGCCCGTTAAAGCAATCAGTCCGCCCCGCAGGATCGTCAGGCGGTTACCCCAGCCTAAATGACTATATAAAAGCGCTTCCGCAGTGGCTCGGTTAAGATCGAGTCGTCGCCAAATATGTTGGCAGATAAATCCCCAGAGCAAGCTTGCCTGAAGTAGCCATTGTCCAGCATTGCCCCAGTCCATCGTAATCCCTAAAAGACAAAACCCGATCAGCAGGATGCTGCAACCAAGCACTGCGATTACTTGCAGTTCATGTTTCATAAAATCAATTTCAAAATCATAGAGGAGGGTATAGGAAAAAGCACTATTAGCAATGTGGCCGGAAATCTATATCCCGGCGCTAATTAACACCTTTCACCAGCGAAAGCTTTTTATTGTTATTATGCCGCCTATTCAAACCTTAGAACAACTCATCGGCGAAAGTTACGCCTGCTTATTTTGCTTACGAGTGCAGTACGGAGATTTATAGATGGCGAAAAATGAAATGCTTGCTACGAACGTTTGGGGGCGGCGTATAAAAATCAGCCTGAACGTTTCAGCCCTGGTTTTCATTTTTATTGCACTGCTTATCCCCAACCGCATCAGTTCGATAACGCCATCAGCTTTTGCCTATTTTCCGCTGGAGGGGCTTTTGCTCGGGCTTGTTTTGCTTTGCCCTGGGCGTAGAGGTTTTGTTATCCGCACTATCGCATCCTTCCTGTTGGCGACAGGGATAATTTTCAAACTTGCCGATATGGGAACGTATCAAGCATTCGGCCGTCCGTTCAATCCTGTGCTTGACTCCCACTTCCTGGCAGATGGCATGAACCTTCTACAGGGAACCATTGGCCTGACTGGCGCTTTCATCGCGACGGCACTGCTGATTGCTCTAGTCGTTGGGATCTATCTGTTGGCGCATATGCTGCTTGGACAAGTCCAGGCATTGCTACAGTTAGCACCTAAAGTTTGCAGCACAGGACTGCTCGCAGCTTTGATTATCTGGACCGGGCTTTCATTCGTCGGCTGGCAAAGAGCATCTGCGCCATTTTGTGACTTGATGACCGAACATGTCAGCAACACCTTGAGCAGTATTGCCGATCTCAAGGCTTTTAGTGAAGTCGTTAATAACGATCCTTATGCATCTATGCCGGACGACAGTCTTTTTGACAAGCTAAAGGGTAAGGACGTATTGGTCGTGTTCATCGAATCTTATGGGCGCACCGTACTCGACCAAGCGGACTTTGCTGCCTCTATCCGGCCGGTTCTGGAACAAAGTAGCGCAAAACTTGCTGCTAAAGGGCTATTTGCCCGTAGCGCTTACTTGACATCACCCACCAACGGTGGAATCAGTTGGCTTGCCCACGGCACCTTGCTTTCAGGGCTGTGGATCAATAGCCAGACCCGCTACGACCGTCTGGTGATGAGTCAACGCCCCACGCTTAACCGTCTTTTTCAACGGGCGGGATGGCGCACCGTGGCGGTACAGCCGGCTCATACCATGGATTGGCCGCAAGGGAAATACTTCGGTTACGACCGGATTTATGCCGCGAAAGATTTGGGCTATCGGGGGCAGTCTTTCAACTGGATCACTATGCCGGATCAATATACGCTGTCCGCACTCCAGTCCCTGGAACGCAAATCAGGAGCACGAACTCCAGTGATGGCTGAGATTGCCTTGATCTCATCCCACGCACCTTGGACGCCTTTACCCCAACTCGTCGAATGGAATCAGGTGGGGGACGGCACTATCTTTAACCAACACCGGGTTGGGGACACGCCTGAGGTGGTCTGGCAAAATACCGAGCGTATCCGGGAGCAATATCGCAAATCCATCGAATATGCACTAGCCAATATTGTGTCTTACGCCATTAATTATGGCGACGATAATCTGGTCATCCTGGCATTAGGCGATCACCAGCCGGCCCCTTTTGTGGCTGGCGAGTCGGATAACCGCGATGTTCTCGTACATCTCATCAGCCGTGATTCTAAGGTAATGGATGCGGTGAAAGACTGGAGCTGGACAGATGGAATGCTGCCGGCCGGCAACGCACCGGTTTGGGGTATGGATAAAATGCGGGATCGTTTTATTGCGGCTTTTTCAAAGCAAACCACTGAGTTCGCTCAGTTAAATCAATAGAATTTTAGCAAGAAAGGCCGCGTCAAAATATTCTGACAGCCCACAGATGACCGGTTTAAAACCAGGATCAGACGTTCGCAGTACAAAATGTAAACGGCAGGAATAGGGCGAGTTGAGACTGCCTTGATCGACTGAAACCCGCTAAGGCTGAAGCTGTCTTTGCAAATTGCAATAACTTATACTCATTGAGTTCTAAAGAGAAAGTAAATGCCTACGCCCAGCCATGTCAAAAACAGTAGCAGCCAAGGAAGCCGGTGCTGCCGATAAATTATTATCTCTTGTATCTCATGATCATCCGACTCAATCGAAAGCTCCTTTTGACCTGATATTTTCTTAAGTTTTCTGTTCAAGTCTCGGGTTTTTTCTTTTTGCTGTTTTTTGTATAGATCAATTCCTTTTTGAATGCCTTGAGCAATCAACTTAGTTTGTTCTTTGGTTTGAGCGGGACGTTGAATTCCTCTGGCTATTTTCAACGCTTCCTCTTGAGTTTGCTGCGATGGCTTTTGATAACTGTTTTTAGTCATATATGGGGGTTGGTGGCGGTTGAAATTGGGCTATTTTGCAGTGGCAATGCAGGAACTTGTATGACCAATGCAGTTTGGGTCCAGATCATTAATTATCCATGTTTTTTATCTCATTATCCTAGTTAAAATTTTACCGGCACGTGCGGTCAGATTTCGTTCGGCATCAACAATAAACTCCGTCTATACAAAATCAGGACACCCTCGAATCAGGCATTAGATACTGTTCCAATTGCACTTCGTAGCTGAATCCGCCTATAATTTCGAACAAGTGATTTTTCCATGACATTTAAGCCACTCAAGGATAGGCGGCTGATTAAGTAACAACGGATAAATAGGAACGCCCTTGCTTTCCCCCTTAGCTTGACCGTTTTACATCACTTAAATGAAAGCGCTTAACTTTTTCACTCCAAACTGGCCGAGCCACTATAGTAATCATGATCGATCTTGCCATCATTCTGCTCTCTTATACCGGCGTCAGGCTTTATGAAGAACGAAAAAAAACCAAAAAACGAAAAGAGCCCCCCAAAACAGCGAATGAACTGGAAGTTATCCCGCCCACAAACACGCCTGAGCTAACGCAAAAAGAGCAGCAGCACCGTAATAATGTCATGAGCGGCGTCACGCTGGGGGCCGCGACCTTGCGCGCGTTAAACCCCGCCCCAGTATTTGCCCTGTTAGACATCGCCTCTTATACCTACACCATGTTCCCTTTTTACCGCCGGGTCGAAACCGCGGTAAAACAGCGCCTGATTAAAGAACATAAAGTGGACAGCTATTTACTGATGGGCTTGGGCAATGTTTTGTTGATAGGGACGGGCCGCTATTTTATCGCCGCCCTGGGTCTGGGCTTGGCCTATATCGGCGAAAGCATTATTACCAAAGCCACAGACACCGCCCAACAAAATCTTCACGACCACCTTTTTGAGCAACTGTTCGATCCCAACCAAAAAGTCTGGATTATTCAGGACGGCGTTGAGTGGGAAGTTGCGTTGGAATATGTCCGACAAGGCGATATTTTAGTGGTAAAAGCCGGTGAAGCTATCCCGGTCGACGGCGTGGTGGTTGAGGGCATGGCCAGTGTGGACCAGCATGCATTTACCGGCGAATCCTATCCTGTCGAAAAAGGCGTCGGCGAAGCCGTTTTCGCATCCACCTTGATGCTGACCGGCAAGCTTCAGATTAAAGTTGAAAAGTCCGGTCGGGATACCACCATCGGCAAATTGAGCGATATTTTAGACCACGCATTCCAGGGTAAAACAGCCATTCAATTGCGCGGCGAACAGTGGGCGGAAGCAGCTAACCTGCCTTTTTTAGTGCTTGCCGGCGTCGGTCTCGTTTTCTCCGGCC
The DNA here is from genome assembly GCF_036845245.1 of Methylobacter sp. NCBI lineage: Bacteria > Pseudomonadati > Pseudomonadota > Gammaproteobacteria > Methylococcales > Methylococcaceae > Methylobacter > Methylobacter sp. Next base: position 27,497 of record NZ_DAIUEH010000058.1, on the reverse strand, counting down.
CGACCGGCGCGATGGTGATTCTCGAAGGCAACACCGTCCAGGCCATTCGTCTGCTCGGCCCCTTGGCCACCATCAATTACCAGAGCGTTGCCTCCTCCGAACATATTTTAATTAAACAGGGTCAACGCCTCGAACAAATCAGCAGTATCGACACCCTGCTGTTCGACAAAACCGGCACCTTGACCGATGGCGAGTTGAATGTCAGCGCTATTCATGTCGTCCATGCCGACTTTCAGCACTCCGATATCCTGTTTTATGCGGCCTTGGCCGAACACCAACTGACCCACCCCATCGCCAAGGCCATCATACAGCACGCCGCTTCGGCGGGTTTGGATATCAACAATCTCGATGACATAGAATACCGCCAGGGCTTTGGCATTGTCGTGCAATATAATGCCCGCACCATCCACGTCGGCAGCGCCCGTTTTATGGTTGCAGAAGGCATTGCCATCCCCGATTCGGCGCAAAAATTACAGACCGCCATCCATCAGCAAGGCCATTCCCTGGTGATGGTTGCCATTGATGGGGACGTTGCCGGCCTTATTGAATTGCAGGCGACATTACGGCCCGAAGTACAAGCCGTTTTTAAAAGCCTCAGAGAACACGGCATCAAACATATCGGCATCGTTTCCGGCGACCATTTTGCCCCCACCCAAAAATTAGCCGAACAGCTGAATGTTGACAGCTTCTTCGCTGAAGTATTGCCTGAAGATAAGGCCGGCATTGTTAAACAGTTTCAAGCCGAAGGCCGCCGTGTTTGTTTTATCGGCGATGGCGTCAACGACACCATCGCCATGCGCCAGGCCGATTTGTCCGTTTCATTGCGAGGCGCGACCACACTGGCCATCGATGTCGCGGATATTATCCTCACCAATTCCGACCTGAACAGCCTATGCGAACTGATGGTGCTGTCTGAAAAACTGGAAAATAACCTGAAGCGGGGGCTTCGGATTTGCTACACCGGCATGGGCATCGTTCTGGTCGGTACCGTGTTCGCTAATATTAGCGTCCTGACCTCCATGTGGGTCCATTTCGTATTGGGAACCGGCGCTATCGGCAACGCCATGTTACCGTTGCTGGAAATCAACAAAGACAATGCCGGGGACACAGCGGAACATCCTGATGCCGACACCCATCCCGTATCGGCTACCACAGGACCGGCCGTCCCAGCCGATGACGACCCGGTCGAAGTCTCTCCCGGCCCGACAAACATAACGAAATATCAATCAGCGGCTTAACGTATGTCCGAATCATCTCCCGCACTGGTTATCGCAGGTGCCGGCGCCACAGGCATTGCCTGCGCGCTGGCCGCCGCCCGGCAAAAAATCCCGGTGCGATTGCTGGAACAATCAGGGCAGCTTGGCGGCACCGTGACCGGCGCCTTGATTCATACCCTAGGCGGCTTTTTTGATGACCGGGGCGATGTCCTTAATTCGGGCCTGTCGGAAGAACTTATTGATCGACTGGTGGAGGCCAGTCCTTTTACCTGCAAGCGGCGTATTGGCAAAACCTGGGTTTTAAACGTAGACCCTACTATTTATCAACAGGTTATTAGCCGTTGGCTTGACGAGTATCCCGCTATTAACGTCTGTTACCAAACCAGCATTAACCATGCCGCTATTAATACCCAGCGTATTGATGCAGTCACGGTTAGCAGCAATGGGCAATCCCGTACGATCAATACGCTGGCAGTCATCGATGCCACGGGCCGGGCCGATATTGCACGCAGTATCGATTCGCGCCTGGTCACTGAGGGTTCGGCCTTAGCCGGATTGATCGTGCAACTTGGCGGCGTTAGCCCAGGTATTTTGGACTTTCCCAAAGGCCTCGCGCTATTACGGCATATTCGGAAGGCAACCGAAAACCATGAACTACCGGCGGAATGCGCTACGTTATGGCTTGATGGCGGCGTTTATCCTGAAGAGATTTATGTAAAATTTAATTTGCCGGCAAAAAATTATGACCACGCGCATATGCTGACCGTGGTCAATCAACTTGTAGCCTTTCTTCAGGCGCGGCCTGGTTTTTCCGAAGCCTTCATCAGCCGCCATGGCCAGTTGGGTATTCGTGACGGGGGGCGCGTATACGGCGATTACACGCTCACCGAAGCCGATCTCAAACAAGGTCGACACTTTGATGATGCGGTATGCCGCGCCGGTTGGCCGATTGAATATTGGCATCCGGAACACGGGGTCAGCCTTGATTACTTCCCACCCGGCCACAGCTACGAAATTCCGTTAAGCGCGCTCAAAGTCAGTGGGTTTACTAATTTTTTTGCGGCCGGAAAATGTTTTTCAGCGGAACCGCGCGCCCAAGCCTCGGCACGGGTGGTCGGAACTTGCTGGGCAATGGGGGAAGGTTTGGTTAACGCGCACTTTGGGAACTCATAACATGACACTGAATCTGGCTGAAATATTCTTTCAACAAGCGGCGCTAAGGCCGGAACATCGTGCAATCTTGGGTCCGGATGAAGACGCCTCAATCAGCTACGGCGCCTTGCGAGAACACATTCAAACCCTGGCGGCACAGTTACTCGCTGCAGGCCTCCATCCCGGCATGAATATCGGCTTGCACTATCCCGGCGGCCAAGCCTACATTGCCTTGACCTACGCATTGTGGGCCTGTGGGGCGTGCGTCACCCCGATTCCGATGGAACTGGCTACCGAAGAAAAACAGCTGATTTTCCAGCATATCGCGATTGACGCGGTCATCTCCACAGCCGACTGTACGCTGTTTGCCGCACATGCTGTCGGAGCCGCGATACCGTTAGCGGAACACGCCTGCTTACTAAACCTTAAAGTCTTACGAACACGACCCGTAGCATTGGCTAGACTGAATCCGGCTTTCATCCGCTTTACCTCGGGCACCACGGGCGAGGCCAAAGGCGTGATTCTGTCCCATGAAACCATCTTTGCCCGCATCCAGGCCGCCAATCAAGGCTTGCAGATCGACGCCAACGACCGCATTATTTGGCTGTTATCCATGGCCTACCATTTTGCGGTGTCCATCGTGGCTTATCTTAGCTTTGGCGCCACCATCATCTTGTGTAAGAACAGTTTCGGCAGCACGATTTTGCAAGCCGCCAATCGTTACCGTGCCAGCCTCATTTATGCGGCGCCGACGCATTACGAATTGATGAGCCACGACCGCAGCGATCAAGCCCTGCTGGACCTACGCCTGGCGATCGTGACCACCGCTTACCTGCGTCCCGACATTGCCGAAGCTTTTTATCAGCGTTTCGGCATCGCGCCCCATGAGACTTACGGCATTATTGAAGTGGGCCTGCCGGCGGTAAACCTTGACGCGCCCAAAGAAAAACGCGGTTCGGTCGGCAAATTATTGCCCAGTTACAGCGTCACACTGGATTCGCCCGATGAAAACGGCATCGGCGAAATTATGCTTTGTGGCCCTGGGCTATTAGATGCGTATTACCAGCCCTGGCAAGCGCGCGCCGATATCCTCAGCCAGCACGGAGGTTGGTTGGCGACCGGCGATTTGGGCTTCATCGATGAGGACGACTATCTGTTCATTGTCGGTCGCAGCAAAGAAATGATCAGCGTTGCCGGCATGAAATTTTTTATCCGCGAAGTTGAGACGGTGCTGGAGCGTCATCCCGCGATCCAGGCCGCCTGCGTCTTTGCCGTCAAATCGCGCCGCTTGGGCGAAACCCCGATCGCCCACGTCGTGCCGGCCGCTAACCAGGAGCCGCCCGATGACGCCGAACTCAAAGCCTACTGCGGCGAACATTTGGCCGGTTACAAAATCCCCGACCAATTTCACTGGGTTGAGAGCTTGGCCCGTACCGCCAGCGGCAAATTGATCCGCAATACCGAAAAATTATTGACCACTCAACATACCAAAATCCTATGAACCTACCACAGCAGCTACGTGAACACATTATTAACCACTACATCAAAGACAAAGCGCCGGACGGTTTTAATGACGATGACAACCTGATCGATCAGGGCCTCCTCGACTCCTTGGCCATCATGAACTTGATTGTCTGGCTGGAAAAGCAGGCTGCGATTGAGTTTGACGAAGGCGACATCGTGTTGGAAAACTTCAGTTCCGTGAAGGCCTTGCTCGATTTTGTGCGGCGAAAATGTGCGGTTAGCTCAGACGATTGAAGATTATTAAGTTAGGTAAGCAACAGTTTTTTAACTAAATGTGAAAATAACTCCATGTCCCTCATGAGCTTCATGGAAACTAAAAATGTTAAAGACTTTGAACGTCTACTTACCACACTGACATTAACGTATTTAAGGAAAAAATACCGTGCAAGTTATCTCATCGGCACCGCTCTCTTACAGCCAACAAGCCCTTTGGTTTATTTACCGTGAGGAGCCAAAAAGCACGGCTTACAATATGGCTTTGCCGCTTCAGTTTGCCGGGGAGGTTGACGGTCAACTATTGCAGCAGGCGGTACAGCGCTTAGTTGAACGCCATCCGATGCTGCGCAGACGTTTTTCCGAGTTGGACGGTGTATCGTACCAGCAGGTCGTCACTGGTATGAATTGCCATTGGCTGTACGTTGACGCAGGGGGATGGACGGAATTCACACTGATGGCGGAGCTGTATCGCCACTCACAACAACCATTCGCCCTGGAAGAAAGCGTATTCCGCGCCACGTTGTTCCAAGGAGCAAAAACGGGAACCGTATTGCTGCTTAATCTTCACCATATCGCCGGCGATGCGGCCTCCCTGGCTATTCTAGGTAAAGAATTACTGGCTTTTTGTACGGCGGAAAACCTACCGTCAACAGCCACGGATTACAGCCATTACGTCCAATGGGAAGCTGAACTGCTCAATAGCAAAAAAGGCCAACGCATGGCGGCCTACTGGCAACAACAGCTGGCGGGGGACGTGCCGGTTTTGCAACTTCCCACCGATTATCCTCGCCCAGCGCTACAGACTTTCAACGGTGCCTCGGTGCGTGTTGAACTGCCGGAACACTTGACATCAGCCATCAAAAACCTCGCCAAAGCCCACAAAACAACCTTGTTTACAGTGCTGTTTAGCGCCTATCAAGTCCTGTTGCAGCGCTATTCCGGGCAGGAGGACATTTGGATCGGCATACCGACCTCGACTCCGCGCAACCAACCGGAATTCACCGAGATGGTCGGCTATTTGGTCAATCCGATGATCATGCGCGGCGATTTTTCAAAAAATGTCAGCTTCAGCCGCCTTTTACAGCTGAACAGCCGGCAAATGCTGACCGGACTTTATCACCAGCCGTATCCGTTCACACAATTGATAGGGCAGCTGCAACCGCAACGCAACCCGGCTTACCCGCCTTTGGTCCAGACACTGTTTGCCCTGGAGCGGGACGACCTGATTCCCAAGCAATTTTCAGCCAACGGCCTACTGGCCCGAAGCCTTGAACTCGCGCAAATGGAAGGGCAGCTCGATTTGGCCCTGACTTTTTCCGATAGCAATGACGGCAAGACCTTGACCGCCGTATGGGACTACAACCGCGACCTGTTTACAGAAGCCAGCGTTGCCCGGATGGCGGAGCATCTGCACTGCCTATTGCAAAGCGCGGTCGATGATGCAGAGCAAGACATCGCGAAGCTGCCGCTTCTGACCGCTGCAGAAGAGGCTCAGCTAAAGCAATGGAACCCAACGGAAACGGAATATCCAAAAGACCAAACGGTTGTTGATTTGTTTGAGCGGCAAGTGGCAACAACGCCCGACAACCTGGCCGTGATCTTTGAAGACCAGTCATTAAGCTATCGCCAGCTCAACGACAAAGCCAACCAGCTGGCGCATCACCTGCTCAGCCTGAAAACAAACGCGGGGACAGCATTATTCGCCGCTAATCCGCTGATCGCGATTGCGGTCGAACGCTCACTGGACATGGTCATCGGCGTATTGGCCATTTTTAAAATCGGCGGGGCTTATCTACCGATAGACCCGGATTATCCAAGCGCCCGCATTCTGGCTATGCTGGACGACAGTGCAACGCCGCTATTACTGACGACAAGCCACACCCAAAGCCGATTACCGTTGGCCGACAGCCAACATAATTATGTAGTGCTGTGCCTGGACGAACTCGATGTCGCGAGCCAGCCCACTGACAACCCGGCCGGAAGATTCGGGCCGGAAGATTTGGCTTATGTGATTTATACCTCGGGCTCGACCGGTAATCCCAAAGGCGTCATGATTGGGCACCAGGCCTTGACCTTGCATAGCCAGGCCATGTTGCAACACTATGGACTCACTGAAAATGACCGGGTCCTGCAATTTGCCTCGCTGAGCTTTGACACCTCACTGGAGCAGCTGTTAGTCGCTTGGCTGAGCGGTGCCTGTTCGGTGCTGCTCAGCAGCAATTTAATGCCGGCACCGGACTTAGTGGCCTTACTGAAAAAACACGCCGTCACCGTAGCCGACTTACCGCCAGCTTATTGGCAGCAACTGCTGGACATCGCCACGCTTGCCGATGACTTGACCCACTTGCGAATGCTTATTTTAGGCGGGGAAGCACTGCCGTTCAGCGTGGCACAGCAAACCCGCAAGCGCTTTCCGGCATTGACCTGTTTCAATGCCTACGGTCCCACGGAAGCGACAATCACGCCTTGTCTTTACCGCTTGCCGCTGACTTTAACCGACACTACAAATTACATTGCCATTGGCAAGCCGCGCGCGAACACGCGCATTTATATCCTGAATGGCCAACTTCAGCCCCAACCGTTAGGTATCGCCGGCGAGCTGTGCATAGCCGGGGCAGGCCTTGCGCGCGGCTACCTGAACCAGCCCGAACTGAGTGCCGAAAAATTCATCGACGTCGACCTGTTCGGCAAAACAGAACGGATTTACAAAACCGGCGACTTGGCAAGATGGCTGCCCGACGGCAATCTTGAATTCCTGGGCCGCATCGACCGGCAAATCAAACTGCGCGGCTTTCGCATCGAATTGGGTGAAATCGAGGCGGTGCTTTGCCAATATCCAGAGGTCAAGGAAGCCGTGGCGAACCTGTACGAGGCCGATGGCGACAAACGCATCGTCGCCTACCTGACCACGACTCAGGACCACTTCAACCCCGATGACTTACGAACCTGGCTAAAGGCCCGGCTGCCCGACTGCATGGTGCCCAGCCATGTGATGCACCTGGACAGCCTGCCGCTGACGCCGAACGGCAAGATCGACCGCAACGCCTTGCCCGCGCCCGAAGCCCAGCAAACGGCGAGCTTTAGCCCGCCTGTCACGCCCTCCGAAGACTTGTTGGTGGCGTTATGGGCCGGTGTTCTCAAACGCGACGCCATCGGCCGCCACGACAATTTCTTTGAACTGGGCGGACATTCCTTGTTGGCGACCCAACTGATTGCCCGCATCCGGGAAAGCTTCCTGGTCGAACTGCCGATCCGGACGGTGTTCGAACACCCGCAGCTGTCGGACCTGGCGGCGGCCATTGACGCGGCCGCAGGCAATATTCGCCTGCCTGCTATTGAGCCGCAGGCCAAAAGTGAATCTAAGATATTGTCTTTTGCCCAGCAACGGCTGTGGTTCCTGAACCAGTTCGAAGACAACCATAGCGCGACCTATAACATGCCGCTCGCCTTGCGTTTATCAGGGCAGTTGAATGTGGACGCTTTGCAGCAGAGCCTGCAATGGCTGCTGGAACGTCACGCCGGCCTGCGCAGCTGTTTTCCGAATCAATCAGGACAAGCGCAACTGCAGATCCGGGCCATTGACGCGATCGACGCCTTGCAAAGCCATGATTTACGCCAGCTGCCAGCTGATGCACAAGCCCAAGAAGTCCAACGCCTGGCTAATGCGCACGCCATTACGCCGTTCGATTTAGGGCAGGGGCCGTTATTCAAGGCCGACCTGCTACAGCTTGACGACAGCGAGGCGGTGCTGCTGCTGAACATGCACCACATCATCAGCGACGGCTGGTCGATGGGCGTGTTCATGCGCGACTGGCAACACGCCTATACCGCTTTTGCGAGTGGCGCCGAGCCCAGCTTGCCGTCACTGCCGATCCAATACAGCGACTATGCGGCCTGGCAACGGCAGTGGTTGCAGGGCGACGTGCTACACCGGCAAATCGCTTACTGGACCGGGCAGCTTAACGGCCTGCCCGAATTGCTGGAGTTGCCCACCGACAAACCGCGGCCGCCGCAGCAAAGTTACCAAGGCGCGCATGTTGCCCATAACCTGTCGGCAACCCTGAGCCAAGCCGTCACCCGGTTGAGTCGGCAACAAGGCGTGACCGTGTTCATGACCTTATTGGCGGCCTTTAACGTGCTGCTGTCGCGCTATAGCCGCCAGCAAGACATTGCGGTCGGCAGTCCGATCGCCAACCGCACCCACCGCCACAGCGAAGAGCTCGTCGGCTTTTTTGTCAACACCTTGGTCTTGCGCAGTCACGTTGAGCCGCAACACAGTTTCGTTGAGCTGTTGCAAGCTACCCGCCAGACCTGCCTGGACGCCTACGCGCACCAGGACATCCCGTTTGAAATGCTGGTCGAGAAACTGCAGCCCAGCCGCAGCCTGAGCTATAGCCCGCTGTTTCAGGTTATGTTTGTGCTACAGAATAACGACATGGCTGAATGGGCTTTGCCCGGTTTGGAGATTACCAGCCTAGGGACAGAGTATCCCATCGCCAAATTCGACTTGTCCTTACACATTGAGGAACAGGACGGACAACGGCATTGCTACTGGGAATACGCGACCGACCTGTTTACGGGCGAAACCATAAAACGCATGGCGGCACAGTTTGAAGTATTGCTCCAGGCCATCGTCGACAACCCGGAGCAGGCTATCGGCAAGCTGCCGCTGCTGACCGAACAGGACATCCGGCACTTGGAGGCCTGGAACGACACCGCGACCGACTATCCGAAAGACCAAACTATTGTCAGCCTGTTTGAACAGCAAGTGGCCGCCACGCCCGAAGCCCAAGCCGTGGTTTTTGATGGGCAGTCGTTAAGTTACCGCCAGCTTAATGAAAAAGCCAACCAACTGGCGCACCACCTGCTCAGCCTGAAAACGGAAACAGGGGCAGCGTTACTGGGCGCTAACCCGCTGATCGCGATTGCGCTCGAACGCTCACTGGACCTGATCGTCGGCCTGCTGGCCATCCTCAAGGCCGGTGGGGCCTATGTGCCGATCGACCCCGATTACCCGGTCATCCGTATTCGCCATATGCTGGAAGACAGCCAGGCCTCGCTGTTGCTGAGCCAAAGCCGTATAAAAGCCCAATTGTCATTGGCCGAGTTGAAACAGGGCTGCGAAGTGCTGTGCTTGGACGAACGGGATATCAGCGGTCAGCCTACGGAAAACCCGGCGAGAAGATCCGGGCCGGAGGATTTAGCTTATGTGATTTATACCTCGGGTTCGACCGGAACGCCGAAAGGGGTCTGCATAGCCCATACGGCCGTAGTCCATTTAGTTAAAAATACCAACTATATTCAACTCCATGCCGAGGATTGCATGGCGCAGGCATCGAATGTTTCATTCGATGCGGCCACCTTTGAAATTTGGGGGAGCTTATTAAACGGCGCCCAATTGGTCAGCATCCCCAAAGACATGCTGCTGTCGCCGCAGCAATTGACAGCGCATTTGCAAAGCCACCGCATCAACATATTCTTTGTAACCACCGCATTATTCAACCAGATCGCACAAACCCAGCCCGACTGTTTTGGAACTTTAAAATACCTGCTTTTTGGCGGAGAACAGGCGGATCCTCATGCAGTCAATACCCTTTTAAACAGTCATCCCCCCGAACAGCTGCTGAATCTCTATGGACCCACCGAAACGACAACGTTTGCATCCTGGTACGTGGCCCCTAGCGGGCAACAAGCGGAGAACCTCAACACCATTCCGATCGGCAGGCCGATTGGCAACACCCGGATATTTATCCTGGATCAGCAACATCAGCCGCAACCGCCCGCTATTCCGGGTGAACTGTGCATTGCCGGTGCCGGGCTTGCGCGCGGCTATTTGAACCGGCCCGAACTGACGGCCGAGAAATTCATCGAGGTCGAACTGTTCGGCAAAACCGAACGGATTTATAAAACCGGTGACTTGGCAAGATGGCGGCCCGACGGCAACCTTGAATTTCTGGGCCGGATCGACCAGCAAATCAAACTGCGCGGTTTTCGCATCGAATTGGGCGAAATCGAGGCGGTGCTTTGCCAACACCCTGAGATTAAGGAAGCCGTGGCTAACCTCTACGACGGCGATGGCGATAAACGCATTGTCGCTTACCTGACCTCAGATAATGGTGGCTTTAACCCCGATGACTTACGAACCTGGTTGAAAACCCGGTTGCCCGAGTACATGGTGCCCAGCCATTTTCTGTGTCTGGACAGCCTGCCGCTGACGCCCAACGGCAAAATCGACCGCAAAGCTTTGCCTAAGCCCGACTTGTCCATTCAGGGCGAACAACAACTGCCTCATACCGAAACGGAGCAATTGCTGTGCAGCCTGTGGTCGCAAGTGTTGCGCCTCGACGTAACGACAATAAGCGCCAATTTCTTTGCAGTTGGCGGACATTCCCTGTTGGCGACCCAACTGGTTTCCCGTATTCGCGAGAGCTTTGACATTGAAATGCCGTTGCGGACTGTTTTTGAATATCCCATTCTCCGGGAACAGGCGGAATGGCTGGACAGGCAGCAACGCGGTTCGGAACTGCCCGTCATAATGCCTTTGGCGGAAGGCGAACCTTTGGCATTGTCTTTTGCACAGCAACGCTTGTGGTTCCTGGCGCAATTGGCAGGACAAAGCGGAACCTATAACATGCCGGCCGCATTGCGGCTGGAAGGCCAGCTCAATAAAGAGGCGCTACAAAGCGCCTTGATCGCGTTGATTCAGCGCCACGAAACCCTGCGTGTCTGTTTTTCGATGCTTGACGGAAAGCCAAGCGTACAATTGATCGAGGCTTATAACCCTCTGACCGTCACTGACCTTGGCGGCTTAGCGGATGCCGAACAAAAAAGCCAAATTGCCGAATGGGTTGACCGTCACGCCAATGCTCCCTTCGATCTGAGTACCGGCCCCCTCTTCAAGGCGCAACTGCTTAGACTTGGCGGGGAACAACATATCCTGCTGTTCAACATGCACCATATTATCAGTGACGGCTGGTCGACAGGCGTGATGATTCGGGATTGGTGCCGGTTATACGAAGCGTATGTCCAAAATCGTGAACCGCAACTGGCCGAACTGGCTATCCAATACGCCGACTACGCGGCTTGGCAAAGAAATTGGCTGCAAGGCGACGTTCTGGAACGGCAACTGGATTACTGGACAGACAAGCTGGCCGGGGCACCGGAATTATTGGAGCTGCCTGCGGACAACCAGCGCCCCGCCGTGATGAGCTACCGGGGCAAGCATCTGCAAAGCACATTGAATCCAGCGCTCACGCAGGAAATCAAACAGTTGAGCCGGAAACAAGGCGTGACCGACTTCATGGCCTTATTGGCGGTTTTCACGGTTTTGCTGTCCCGCTACAGCGGACAAACGGATATTGTGGTTGGCTGTCCGATTGCCAATCGCACCCAAAGCCAAACCGAGGATTTAATCGGCTTTTTCGTCAATACGCTGGCATTGCGCATGCAAATCGATGCCGAGCAGACTTTTGCCGAATTGCTAAAACAGGTCAGAAAAACCGCGCTTGAAGCCTACAGCCATCAGGATATTCCGTTTGAAGCCCTGGTTGAAAAAATCAATCCTTCCCGCAGCCTGAGCCATTCCCCGCTGTTTCAAGTGATGTTCGTCCTGCAAAACGCGCCGGAAGAAGCGCCGGAACTGAGCAATTTGAACATAACGCCGATTGAATCCGATCATGCGACGTCTAAATTCGATTTGACCTTGAGTGTCGATGAGCGTGATGGAGCATTTGTTTGCAATTGGGAATACAACACGGATCTGTTCTTCCCGGAAACCATCGTCCTGATGACCGAACGTTTTCAGGTCTTGCTGGAGGGGATTGTTGCCGGGCCGGAACAATCGATAGCTGATCTGCCATTGCTGACGCTTGCCGAACAACAATTATTGCAAGCCTGGAACCGGACGGAAATCGAATATCCCAAAGACCGGACGATTATCGATTTATTCCAGACCCAGGCCGGGAAAACGCCCGACGCTATCGCGGTGGTTTTTGAGGACCTGCAGTTGACCTACCGCCAGCTGAACCGACAGGCCAATCAACTCGCGCATTATCTGCTCGACCTTAAAACCGGCAACTGCCTGGTCGGTATTTGCATGGAACGTTCGCTGGAGATGATCGTCGGCTTGTTGGCGATAGTGAAGGCAGGCGCCGCTTATGTGCCGCTGGACCCGGATTACCCGGTGCAACGCCTGCAATTCATATTGGAAGATGCCGCCGTGCCGGTATTGCTGACCCAAAGCCACTTGCTGGAAAAATTACCCGTATCGAATGCCAAAGTAGTTTGCATGGATAAGGAGAAGGAGGCGATTGCGAACTGCTCCGTGGAAAATCCGGCACAACAAAGCGGTCCGGATGATTTGGCCTATGTGATTTATACCTCCGGCTCGACCGGAAAACCCAAGGGTTGCCAACTGACTCAAGCCAACGTGACGCGGCTGTTTACCGCAACCGATGACTGGTATCGATTCAACGAGCAGGACGTTTGGACACTATTCCACTCTTACGCGTTCGATTTCTCGGTATGGGAAATCTGGGGCGCATTATTCTATGGCGGCAAACTGGTTGTGGTGCCGTACCTCACCAGCCGTAATCCCGCGCTTTTTTATCAATTGCTGATAGAGCAGGGCGTCACGGTACTTAACCAAACGCCGTCGGCATTTAAACAATTGCAGGATGTCGATAACCGGCCGGATAAACTCAATTTGCGCTTTGTGATATTCGGCGGCGAGGCGCTGGATTTTGCCGCGCTGCAACCGTGGTTTTCCCGTCATGGCGACAGCCGGCCGCAGTTGGTCAATATGTACGGCATTACCGAAACGACGGTTCATGTCACCTATTATCCGGTGGCAGGCGGGGACAATCACGGCAAGAGCATCATCGGCAAACCTATTCCCGATTTGCAGGTATGGGTGGTTGACGCTCGCAACAACCTCCTTCCGATCGGCGTGCCCGGCGAAATGCTGGTCGGCGGCGCGGGCGTGGCGCGCGGCTACCTGAACCGTCCCGAGCTAACGGCTGAACGATTCATCGACATCGAACTGTTCGGACAACGTCAACGCGTTTATAAAAGCGGCGATTTGGCGCGCTGGCTCCCCGACGGCAACATCGAATACCTGGGCCGCATAGACAATCAAGTTAAAATTCGCGGTTTCCGGATTGAATTGGGCGAAATAGAAGCCTGCCTGACCGCCAATCCCGCCGTTAAAGAAGCGGTGGTCCTGGCATCCGGGGAAGGCGAGGCAAAAGCCTTGGTGGCCTACGTTACGGCAAATTCGGTCTTGAAAGTGGAAGAACTCCGGGCGACCCTCAATGCTATGTTGCCCGCTTATATGGTTCCTGCGTATTTTGTGCAGTTGGATGCGCTGCCGCTGTTGCCGAACGGTAAAATAAATCGCAAAAATCTGGTCGGTCTAAAACCCATTGAGTCGTTAAGAGAATTTCGTCCGCCGCAAAATGAGCTGGAATCGGAATTGTTGTCGATTTGGCAAAACCACCTTGAAACGGAAGACATCAGCACAAACGCGAATTTCTTTGAAGTCGGCGGCAATTCGTTGTCCTTGGTCAGGGTGCATTGGGAAATCGAAAAGAACTATCCGCAAACAACACTGATGGATTTATTTGCGCATCCGAATATCGCGGAGTTGGCGCTGTTTCTTGCGGGAGGGGAAAAGACAAGGATAGCAATAGAAACCCTGCCGTTGGATAAAAAATACTTCTCGGCAGGGGATGGCGGCCTATTGGAATATAGTCTGGACGAGGAACTGGCCGCGCGGTTAAACGGGCTGGGAAATCGGGATGTACAGGACATACAGGACATACTCAGGGCCTCGTTCGGCTATCTTCTGTTTGAAATCAGCGATCAAAAGAGAGTTCCGTATTATGCCGCGTTGAATGAACAACAAATCATTGCCCTGCGCCATGATTTTGAGACGATTGATTCGATCAAAGAACTGTTGCAGGAATCGCGGAGCCAGTTTCTGAACCCGGAGGCAATACATCCGCTTGACAGCTTTTTAAAAACGGGGGCGAATCCGGGTTCCAGCGAGGTCTTGTCCGTTTATTCCGATGCCGTAAACGGCGATTTCGATAATGCGGACTTGCATTGGCATACCGATACAAGCAACGGCACGCTGAACATCGCTTTCAGGTTCAGCTCGCGGATGGACAGGGAAGAAATGAAATTGTTGCCCGGGCTTTACGTGTCAATTCTGGAAGAAATAGTAAAAGAAGCGTAAGGATGTAACAAGAAATAAAACATCACGAATGACATCGTTCCCACGCTCAGGCGGTACGGAACGCTGGAGCGTCTCTAACTGAATTGCGCTGGTTCCCAAGCTCCTGCTTGGGAACCCAGTTAGCGAAGCTCCAGCTTCGCGAGTCGGGAAGCTGGAGCTTCCAAGACTGCATTCCCAAGCTGAGCTTGGGAACGAGCGAATTCGTGTCCTATTGAGAATATGCTGAATAGTTACTAAAAAACAAGTTATAAACAATTGTGCTGCACCAGCACCCGGATAAAAAAAGCGTAAGCGCATCATTACCAAGAATCAGCAAATCATGAAAAAAATTCTCACGATACCAAAGCAAGCGAACGTCAACATTAAGGAAAGCTCGACAAAGGATATAGCCATTATTGGTATCAGCCTGAAACTTGCCGATTATGAGGATACGGAAAATTTCTGGGAAGACTTGGTTTCCGCCAAGGATCGAATCCGTTCCATTCCCGAGCAGCGAAAAAAAGACGCGGACGACATCCTGCGTTTCATGGGCCAGGATCCGGAGCAGCTGCGCTACCGGGAAATAGCCTATCTGGACAGAGTGGACGAGTTCGACTACCGTTTCTTTCACCTGTCGCCGAAAGAAGCCGAAATAATGTCGCCCAATCAGCGGCTTTTCATGCAAACCGCATGGAAAGCACTGGAAGATGCCGGGTACGGCGGCATGAAACTCAAAGGAGCCAAGGTCGGCGTATTCATGGGCATGAGTTCCGCCCACGAATACGGCGAACTGGCCGGCCAAATTTACCGGGATGACAGCGAACAAATTTTCCTGAGCAACGTTCCTTCCAACACCGCGACCCGGCTTTCTTTTGTGCTGGATTGGCGGGGCCCCGCACTGATGGTGGATACCGCCTGCTCGTCATCCCTGACAGCGGTCCATCTGGCCTGTCGCTCATTGCGTGCGAATGAATGCAAGCTAGCCTTGGTCGGAACGGTAAAAACGGCGATTTTGCCGGTGGCTCTCGAGAAAGTGGAAATTGAATCCTCGGACGGACGGACCCGGACATTTGATAACGCCTCGGACGGCACAGGCGGCGGCGAAGGCGTCATTGCGGTGCTGCTGAAGCCGCTTAATCAAGCTTTGAAGGATGAAGACTCCATTTACGCGGTCATCAAGGGGAGCGCGCTCAATCAAGACGGCACCGCTGCCGGCATGACAGTGCCCAATGCCGACGCCCAGGCGGAATTAATCGACCAGGCCTGGAAAGATGCCGGCATAGACCCGCGAACCCTACGCTTCATAGAAGCGCACGGCACAGGCACCAAGTTGGGCGATCCTATTGAAATAGACGGCATTAACAAGGCCTTTGTCAAGTACACCGACGACAAACACTTCTGCGCGGTCGGTTCGGTGAAGACAAATTTCGGACATTTGGATCATGCGGCAGGCCTGATCGGTCTGGTAAAGGCGGCGTTAAGCCTGCAAAAGAAAAAAATCCCGCCGCTGGCGCATTTCAAGAAAGCCAATAGCAAGATTCCTTTTGAAAACTCGCCGGTATTTCCGGCCGACCGGCTGATCGATTTGAGCGAGGCTGAGCAGCCGCTGCTTTGCGGCGTCAGCGCTTTCGGCTTAAGCGGCGTCAATTGCCATGTCGTGATGGAAGAAGCGCCCGCGCCAAAGCAAGCCCATGTTCCTCCCAAGGTGTTCCACCGCTTCGAAAAAAAACGCTGCTGGCTAAAAGTACCTGCGGCTCCTTATGCAACGAATCGGGACGCGGTATTCATCAAGCAAGCGCTGGTCGAAACTCCCGGACAAGTTATTTACGAAATCGGTATGGATAGCGGCGAGGATTGGCTGCTGAATGAACATAAAGCGGGGGGGCAAACTTGTCTGGTCGGAGCCGCCTATTTTCAGCTGCTCTCGGAAATCGCCAAAAAACAGGGTTACAAATCGCCGTTGGAAGTAAATGAGCTGTTCTGGGAAAACCTTCTGGCTATCAGCCCGGAAGAAATACGGACATCCCCGGACAAACTGATCGCGACGTTGAAAGCGTCCTCGAATGGACATGCGGTTTCGATACTCCGGAAGCAAACCACAGGCGCTTGGATGCAGTATGCCACTGCGGAAATAAAAACCGCGCCCGAACAGGCTCCGACACGTCTCGACATAGAACAAATAAAAGCACGATGCGAGGCAATAAAACTTTCTGAAAATGGTTTTGGCAACGGCAATCACGGTCTGGTCGAAGTGGGCAGGCGCTGGGATTGCCTGGAAAAAATCTGGAAAAACGATAACGAACGCCTGACCCTTTTAAAATTAAAGGATGAATTCAAGGCGGACTTGAACCGCTTTGAATTCCACCCACCCTTGCTGGACGCGGCCTTGAGTTCCGGTCTGACGGAACCGGGCTTCCTGCCTATAATGAGTGGAAGCGCAAAATTATATCGCC
Source organism: Methylobacter sp. (assembly GCF_036845245.1). Lineage (NCBI taxonomy): Bacteria > Pseudomonadati > Pseudomonadota > Gammaproteobacteria > Methylococcales > Methylococcaceae > Methylobacter > Methylobacter sp. The sequence continues at coordinate 10,719 of NZ_DAIUEH010000058.1, read as the reverse complement.
CCATCAGCGGGGAAATTTACAGCTATGTCAAAGGCAAAAGCGAGTCGAAAGAAATACAAAAGTACGATGTCGTTTTAGCCGATGCCGATGGACAAATAAGCGCCGAGTTTCATGGGCTTACGTTCAAACGGGTTCAAAACGAATGCCAACTGTTGAGCGCGGTTTGGCTTCCCAAGCAACAACAGTATTCCCAAACACCGGGAGAAGTTTGCGTGCTGGGGCATTTCCAGCCATTGCAGGGCATCCAGGCCTTTGACATTCCACGTTCGGAAGATGAGCGTCTGGCCCTGATCCAGACCCTGGAAAAGCAACAGATTGGCAAAATAATCTACTCACCTTCGCTGCCGGATCGCGACTGCGCTTCTCTGGAGGAGCTGGAAACAAGGCTGGACCTGGGCGTAATTAACCTGTTCCGCCTGGTCAAAACCTTGATTAAACATGACGGCACACGGCCGCTGGAAATCCTGGTCATCGGCAAAAACACTTACGCGGTAACCAACAGCGAGGCACATTTAAACCCAGAGAATGCGGCGCTGTCAGGACTGGCAAAAGTCATACATTGTGAGTACGACAATATCGCCTGCAAATTTCTCGACCTGGATGATGTCACCACCGGAGAACAGGTTTTAGCCGAGTTGACCGGATTCGACAGCCCGGCTCGCTCCGCTGCTTACCGCAACGGCATACGCTACGAGCAGGATTTCCAGGCCATTCAAAGTTCGGGAACAGCTATTGAAATAAAAGAGGAAGGCGTTTACCTGATCACCGGCGGATTAGGCGGAATGGGGATGGAATTCGCAAAAGACCTGGCTGCCAAAAAACGCGTGAAATTGGCGCTGATCGGACGCTCCGGCTTGCCGCCCCGCGAGGAATGGGCAGCAACGCAGGACGGCAAAGTTGCCGAAAAAATCAATGCGATCCTGGCAATGGAGGCAAGCGGTTCAACCGTGCTGGTCATTGCCGCCGATGTGTCAGACCCGGTGCAAATGGAACAGGCAATCAACGAAACGCGTGAAAAGCTCGGCAACATAGACGGCGTGCTGCATTGCGCCGGAATCGCCGGCGATGGCTATTTGTTCAGAAAAGAAGAGGAGACTTTTACCAACGTACTGCGTCCGAAAATACAAGGAACCTGGCTTCTGGACCGGTTGACCCGTGAAGACAGTCCCGACTTTTTTATTCTTTGCTCGGCCCTGTCCGCAGTGACCGGCTCCGCCGGTCAGGGCGATTACATTGCGGCGAACGCCTATCAGGACGCCTTTGCGGCCTTTCGTAACAAACAAGGCCTAAGAACACTCTCCATTAATTGGCCCGCCTGGAAAGAAACAGGCATGGCCTTCGACTGGCAAGCCAATCAAAGCCAGTACGCGCTTACAACCAAAGAAGCAATCGATCTGCTGCACAAGCTGTTTGCTTATGAAGGGAGTCAGGCGGTCATTGTTCCTCCCGGCTTTAGCCTTCAAGATGCTTTCCAATCGTCAAAGATGGGGGAACGCACAGAAACACAAGCGAATGTGCAGGAACAGCCCGCAACGGTCATTCTTTCCGGCAGGGACGATGGCAACTACAGCCCTGTGGAAATAGCGGTGGCTCAAGCCTGGGCAGAGGTTCTGGGCTATGACGAGATCAACGTGCTGGACGATTATTACAGTCTGGGCGGCGATTCAATCGATGCCAATAAAATAAGCAATATGGTTGCGAAAAAACTCGGCACAAAAATTTCCATGGAGGTTATTTTCAGTCATCCGACCATCGAAAAATACGCGGCCTTTATTGCAAAGAAAAGCCGGGAGAGCGAATCCCGCAACGCTATTGAAGTCGTTGAAAAACAGCTTTACTACCCCGCATCCGCGGCTCAACGTCGATTGTACATTCTCTGGGAGCTGTCGAAGCAGAGTCTCGGCTACAATCTGCCGAGTATCCTGTTTATCGAAAACAGCATCGAAAACAAAGTGGATGTCGGACAACTGGCCCGCGCTTTCGACAAGCTGATAGCCCGGCACGAATCCTTGCGCGTTTCGTTTGAGATGAAAGACGGACAGCTTGTGCAGCTTATTGCCGATCACGTGGATTTCAAACTGTCCGAAATAGCGCTGAAAAAATCGGAGCTGGACACCTACGGCAGAAAATTTTCCCGGCCTTTCGATCTTGCCGAAGCCCCGCTGCTCAGGGCCGAAGTTGCAACGCTTGATACCGGCGAGCAGGTACTGCTGTTCGATGTTCACCATATCGTGGCCGATGCGTTTTCGTTGCAAATTATTTTTCAGGAATTGAATGCCTTTTACAAAAACGAAAATCTTCCCGAACTGAAAATACAGTACAAGGATTTTGCCCGCTGGCAGAATGCGCATTTTGAATCGGAAGCCTTTAAAGTCCATCAGGATTATTGGCTCAAGCAATTTGAACAAGACATTCCGGTGCTGGATTTTCCGTATGATTTCCAAAGACCTCCGGTAATCACCTATGAAGGGGCAGTGCTGACGTTCAGCGTTGATGAAGACCTGCTGGCAAAGGTCCGCAACTTTTCCGCAAAAAATGAAACCACGCCTTTCATGGTGTTCCTCAGCGCTTTTTACCTGCTGTTTCATAAATACAGCAGGCAGGAGGACATCATCATCGCGATTGCCGATTTGGGCCGGAATGCGCCGGAAGTCAGCGAAACCGTCGGCATGTTCATCAACCATCTGGCTATCCGGGCTTTCCCGAAAGACGATAAAACGCCAACGGAATTCCTGGCCGAGGTAAAAGACCTGATGGTCAACGCCTATGTCCATCAGGAATACCCGTTCGACCAATTAGTCCAGAAATTAAACCTGCCCAGGGACATGAGCCGCGATCCGTTGACCGGCATTACTTTCTCGTATATGAATTTCAAGCAGCCGGAACAGGACGAAAGCGGACTGCAATTCAGGCCTTACGAGGGACAAGTGAAGGCTTCGTCGAAATTCGATATGGCGATTTTCGGCACGGAATTCCCGGACAAAATCGATTTTGCAATCGAATACTATTCCGCTGTTCTCAGCGAATCCACAATGCAACAGTTCGGTGCACGCTTCCTGAAAATCCTCGGCGAGCTGGTCGGGGAAGAAGCGAAGATCATAGCCGACATCGATGTGTTAACGGCGGAGGGGCGGGAAAAAATCCTCGTCGATTTTAACCGGACCGATGCGCCTTATCCGGCCGATCAATGCGTACATGAATTTTTCGAGGCGCAGGCGGAAAAAACGCCGGATGCGATGGCCCTTGTTTTCGGCGGAAAATCGATAAGCTACAGCGAGCTGAACAGCCTCGCCAACCAAACGGCCCGCCATCTGCAAGGTATGGGCGTGGGGCCGGAAGTCTTGGTCGGCGTTTGCATGCAACGCTCCATTGAAATGATCGTCGGCATGTTGGGCATACTCAAGGCCGGTGGGGCTTATTTGCCGCTGGACCCTGAATACCCGGCCGAGCGCTTGGCCTTTATGGTTGAAGACGCGCAAATTTTGGTTTTGTTGACGCAATCACGCCTGACTGAAACATTACCGTCTACGCAAGCGCAAGTTCTGTGCATGGATAGCGCGATTGGCAGCCTCCGGCAACTAAATCCCTCAAATATCCAAAGCGGCGTCAAGCCGGACAATCTGTCCTATGTGATCTATACCTCGGGCTCGACCGGCAAGCCGAAAGGGGTTGCGATCAACCATCTAAATACCGCGGCCTTTATCGCCTGGTCACAAACAGTCTTTTCAGCGGAAGAATTGGCGGGCGTTGCGGCCACGACATCAATCTGCTTTGACCTCTCTGTGTTTGAAATATTCGTACCGCTGAGCGTCGGCGGCAGCATTATCCTGCTTGAGAACGCGTTGCAGTTGCCCGATTTGCCGGCTGACGCGAATGTGACGCTGCTGAACACGGTCCCCTCCGTTATCAATGAATTGGTCAAGTTGAATTTGATACCGGCGTCGGTACAAGTGGTTAACCTTGCCGGAGAAGCGTTAAAAAACGATTTGGTGCAACGCGTCTACCGGTCCGACACCATCAAGAAGGTCTACAACCTGTATGGGCCAACCGAGGACACAACCTATTCGACGTTCGCGTTGATGAAAAAGGGTGACACGGAAGCGCCGCTGATCGGCCGACCTATCGACAACACCCAAGCCTTTATTTTGGATAACAACTGTCGTCCGGTTCCTATCGGCGTGGCAGGGGAACTTTATCTGGGTGGCGCGGGCCTGGCGCGCGGTTATTTGAACCGGCCGGAAATGACGGCCGAACGATTTATCGACAATCCTTTCGGCGAGGCAGGCACACGCCTCTACAAAACCGGCGACTTGGCGCGCTTTTTACTGGACGGCAATATCCAATACCTGGGACGTCTGGACAATCAGGTGAAAATTCGCGGATTCCGGATTGAAATCCCTGAAATCGAAGCCACGCTCGGAAAATACCCGGCTATAGCCGAGAGCGCCGTGCTGGCGCTGGAAAACAGCGACCGGAAAGAAAAGACGCTGGTTGCCTATATCGTTGCGGACAACAACCTTGATTTGGCCGAGCTGCGAAAATTCCTGAATAAATGGCTGCCCAATCATATGGTCCCATCCTCATTCGTCTTGCTGGATGCGATGCCGTTGACCCCGAACGGCAAGATGGATAGATGCGCCCTTGAGGCCATGGGTGGAAATTCCGGCGCGCCGGAAAACCATGCCGTTATGCCGCAAACGGAACTGGAGGGACAGATTGCCGGCCTTTGGAAAAAAATCCTGCAAGTCGAAAAGGTCGGGATTCATGATAACTTCTTTGAAGTCGGCGGGCATTCGCTGTTATTGCTCCAATTGCAACAGGAATTGCAGGCGGTGCTGGGGAAGCGTCCGCCGATAGCGGACCTGTTTCACTATCCGACCATTCACGCCTTTGCCGCGCATCTGAGCGGGGGAACAAAAGCGCCGGAAAGCACTGCGCCATTGACGACTTCTGCAACGAACGACATCGCCGTGATCGGCATGGCCGGACGCTTTCCCGGAGCAAACGACGTGGACAGCTTTTGGAAAAATGTATGCGGCGGCGTCGAGTCCATCTCCTTCTTCTCGGAACAAGAACTGTTGGCGGAAGGCATCGATCCGGCGCTGCTCAATAATCCCGCCTATGTCAAAGCCAATGGAATTCTGGAAGGCATTGAGTTCTTCGATGCGGCCTTTTTCGGTTTTTCGCCAAGAGAAGCCGAAATCATGGACCCGCAACAGCGCTTGTTCATGGAGTGCGCCGCGGCAGCGATTGAGCATGCCGGTTATGACACCGACCGCATAAACAGGCCGGTCGGGGTTTTCGCCGGAGCCGGCATCAACACCTATTACATGGATAACTTGGCCCCCCACCGGGAACTGCTGCAATCGGTTGGCGATTATCAGTTGATGGTCAGCAATCAAAACGATTTCATAACCACCCGGACATCCTACAAACTCAACCTGAAAGGGCCCAGCGTCAATATCCAAACGGCTTGTTCCACATCGCTGGTTGCCGTGCACATGGCCTGTCAAAGCCTGCTGAACGGGGAATGCGACATGGCCCTGGCCGGCGGCGTCTCGATTAAAGCAAACCAGAAGCGCGGCTATCTTTACGAGGACGGGATGATCCTGTCTCCCGACGGTCATTGCCGGGCTTTCGATGCCGGTGCGCGGGGAACGGTTGGCGGCAACGGCGTCGGCATTGTTATGCTGAAAAAACTGGATCGGGCCATTGCCGACAAAGATTGCATTCACGGCGTCATTAAAGGTTCGGCGATCAATAACGACGGTGTTTTGAAAGCGGGATACACCGCTCCGAGCGTGGCAGGCCAGGCTGAAGTGATCGCACGGGCTATGCGCGGGATTGACCCGGAAACCGTCAGCTATGTAGAAACGCACGGCACCGGGACCGCGATGGGGGATCCGATTGAAATCGCGGCCTTGACCCAAGCTTATCAAGCCCATACCCGGAAAAAACAATTTTGCGCGATTGGTTCGGTAAAGACCAATATCGGCCACCTGGATGCGGCGGCAGGCGTAGCGGGACTGATTAAAACCATTCAGGCGCTGAAACATAAATCGTTGCCGCCGAGTCTTCATTTTGAAAAGCCGAATCCTGAAATCGATTTCGCAGGCAGCCCGTTTTATGTCAACAGCAAACAGGCTAAATGGACATCCGAAGGAATGCCGCGCCGGGCTGGCGTCAGTTCCTTCGGTATCGGCGGAACCAATGCCCACGTGGTTTTGGAGGAAGCGCCGGAAGCTCCACCGGCAAGCCATGAGCCGCGCCCACAAGTTCTGCTATTATCGGCGAGAACGGAGTCCGCTCTGGAAAAAGCCACCGCAAACCTTGCCGAACATTTCAGGCAAAATCCCGGCATCGATCTTGCCGATGCGGCTTTCACGCTGAATACCGGGCGAAAAGTCTTTAAGCATCGCCGCATGTTGGTTTGCCGGACCGTGGACGAGGCTGTAAAGACTCTAATGACAGCAAACGGACTGTTAAACCGAAAATGCGAGAGCGACGGACATCCGGTGGTGTTCCTGTTTTCCGGTCAAGGTTCCCAATACGTCAACATGGCATCAGGACTCTATGCAGAGGAGCCCATCTTTCGCGAGCAGGTCGATCTCTGCGCGAACATCCTCACGCCGTTGATGGGGCTCGATATAAGGGAAATACTGTATCCCGATAATGGGGCAACGGAGCAAAAAGCGACGGGACTCGAACAAACGGCGGTCGCGCAGCCGGCCCTGTTTGTTATTGAATACGCCCTGTCGCAATTATGGATGGCCTGGGGCATTCAACCCGTAGCGATGTTGGGTCACAGCATCGGCGAATACGTTGCCGCCTGCCTGGCGGGCGTCTTTTCGCTGGAACAGGCGCTGGAGTTGGTTGCCCTGCGCGGACGCTTAATGCAGTCGCTTCCGGCAGGGGCTATGCTCAGCGTGGTTTTATCGGAACAGCAGATTCAGCCGTATTTAAGCCCGGATATTTCCCTGGCCGCCGTCAACGCCCCGGCCTTATGTGTCGTTTCCGGCCCAACCGAAGCTATAGAGGCTCTGGAAAATCGCCTGGCCGTTCAGGATATTCAATCCATACGCTTGCATACGTCCCACGCTTTTCATTCGGCGATGATGGAGCCTATTCTTCCGGCTTTTGTGGATTGCCTGAAAAAAATGGAACTGAAAGCGCCGCAAAAGCCCTATATCTCCAATTTGAGCGGCGACTGGATCACTGCCGGACAGGCAACCGACCCGAATTACTGGGCTCAGCACTTGCGCTCCGCGGTACGTTTTACCGACGGAATGGAAACCCTGCTGAAAGATCCGGAATCGGTGTTTCTGGAAGTAGGACCGGGGCGGGTGTTAACGACATTGGTCAAGCGTCATTCCCCTTCAACAGGCGAGCCGGAAACCGTTTCCTCCCTCCCTTCGCCAAAAGACCCTGTTGACGATCATCAGGTGGTTCTTGCCGCGCTGGGCAAACTATGGCTCGCAGGGACATCGGTAGACTGGTTTGCTGTCCATGAACCGATGCAGCCTTCCCGCATAGCGATGCCGACCTATCCTTTTGAACGGCAACGCTATTGGATTGACGGGAAAGAAGCGCAGGATGGGAATTCACAGGTTCCCCAAAATAAAAGAGAAAAACTGCCGGATTGGTTTTATCTGCCTTCGTGGAAAATTTTGGCGCCATTGAATATATGGCTGGAGGAGGAACAAATACCGGAACCAGCCAGCTGGCTGTTGTTTGTCGATGATTGCGGCCTTGGCGACTCATTGGCCGAACAACTTGAAAGGCTTGGACAGGCGGTTGTCACAGTCAAGACCGGCAAAGAATGGCGGCAATTATCGGATAATGCCTATGTGCTGAATCCGGAAACAGCGGAAGACTACGAAACCTTGCTGGAGGCGCTGAGCGTAAAACAAAACCTCCCGCAGACCATTGTTCATTTATGGTCGGTCAATCGGGGAAATAATGGCGGCATGGAAGCCGAAATCACCGCACAGGCGCAGACAATGGGCTTTTACAGCTTGCTATTTTTGGCGCAGGCGCTCGGAAAACAGCAGCAATCGCCGCTGGAACTGATTGCCGTCTCCAACAATATGCAGGCCGTTACCGGAGAGGAACTACTGCAACCGGAAAAAGCGACGTTGCTGGGACCCGTTCGAACCATTCCCCAGGAATATCCCAACATTCAATGCCGAAGCGTGGACGTGGCCCTGCCGATCGAAAATACCGAATCGGAACAAAGACTGCTTGAGCAGATGTTAGCGGAAATACTAAGCAAAACGGATGACAGGGCCATAGCTTATCGCGGCAAACATCGCTGGTTGCCGTCTTATGAGCCTGTTCATTTGGAGCAAGCGAAAGCAAAGAAAAGGTCATTGTTAAAACAACAAGGCAACTATCTGATTACCGGCGGTTTGGGAGGCATCGGACTGACGCTGGCGGAATATCTGGGGAAAAACTTCTCCGCCAACCTGATTTTAATCAGCCGCTCGGCTTTTCCCGAGCCAAAAGACTGGACTGAGTGGCTTGAAAGCCACGACGCGGGCGACGAAACAAGTTTGAAAATTCAAGCTTTGCAAACGCTGGAAAACCAGGGGGCTCGACTATGGATCGCCCAGGCCGACGCTGCAAACCTGCAACAAATGCAGGATGTCGTTGCCAAGGCCGATGAACGCTTCGGCCCGATTCACGGCGTCATTCACGCGGCGGGACTTCCCGGCGGCGGCGTCATCCAGCGCAAAACGCCGGAAATTGCCGCATCGATTCTGGCGCCAAAGGTCGACGGGAGTGTGGTTCTGCATACGTTGTTTAAGGATGCGAAGCTGGATTTTGTTCTTCTTTGCTCTTCGCTGAGTGCAATCTTTGAAGCGTTCGGCCAGGTGGATTATTGCGCGGCCAATGCCTTTCTCGATGCTTACGCCAATTATCTTCGCGCGCAGGGAATGCCCGCCATCAGCCTTAACTGGGATCTGTGGCGCGAGGTGGGCATGGCGGTCAAAACAGCAACGCCCGATTCATTGCGGGAGCGGCGGGAGCAAGAGATGAGGATCGGCATTACGCCCGAGGAAGGCCGGGAGGTATTCCGGCTGGTTATGGAATGCGCGCTGACAAGGCTTGTGGTTTCAACGCAAAAGCTGGAGACGCGACTGGAACAGGCCAAGGCAGCCGATTTCATTGTGCCGGAGCCGAACAAAGCGGACAGTGCGATGCGAATGCATTCACGTCCTGAGCTATCAAGTCCTTTAACTCTCCCGCGCTCGAACATTGAGCTTTCGCTGGCTAATATCTGGCAGAAACTTCTGGGGATTGAACCTATTGGAGTCCTGGATGATTTTTTTGAGTTGGGCGGCGATTCGCTGCTGGCAATAGGTTTGATATCGAAGATAAAAGAGAAATTAAACAAAGAGCTTTCCACCGCGAGCCTCTATCAGGCTTCCACCGTCGAAAAACAGGCCATTCTGCTTATGGGGCAGGATGATTCATTGCCGTGGTCGCCGCTGGTTGACATTCAACCGGAAGGATCGAAGCCGCCGCTGTTTTGCGTCCATCCCGCGGGCGGCCATGCGATCTGTTATTACGATCTTTCCCGCTGCCTGGATAAGGATCAGCCTTTTTACGGACTCCAGGCATGCGGACTTGAGGAAGGCCAGGAACCTTATGCCACGGCTGAGGAAATGGCGTCTTTTTACCTTAAAACGATAAAAGAGCATTTCCCGCATGGCCCTTACCGGTTGGCGGGTTGGTCCTTTGGCGGACTGATTGCGTTTGAATTGGCCCAACAGTTTAGGGCGCAATGGGATGAGGTTGCCTTTCTGGCTTTATTCGACACTCAACTGTCGGACACGTTGACAGGGGCTCAGCTTACCGAAGAGGACAGCGCTGAAATTCTGGTCAATGTCATGTCGGAGATGATTCCGGATTTGTCGTTGGAAGAACTGAGGGCATTGGAAGAGGAGGAAGAGCAACTGCATTATGTGATGGATAAGGCCTTGGAGGTAGGGTTCTTTCCCCCCGGCACCGATTTTATGGTGTTCAAGCGTTTATGGGATGTGTTAATAACCAACCGCCGGATCATCCAGACTTATATTCCGAAGAACTACGAGGGGAAAGTCTCCTTTTTTCAGGCCACCGAGCTGGGCAAGGGCTTATATGTTAAAACCAGCGAGGCTTGGAAACAGTTTGTGGGCCAAGGACTCGATCTTCATATCATTCCCGGCAATCACTACAACATGGTCAGCTCTCCGCAAGTTGAAGTCCTTGCCGGGAAACTGACCCAGTGTATGAAGCGTATAAGTGAATCGAGTCCAAATCAACGATGTAAAAAATGAAAATACCCTGTTGACATCGAAAATGTCCCGAAAGCTGGTCACATCGTCCAGATTATAACCGGGTGCATGCGGCATATCGGCTTTAGAGTCGGTTGCAAAAGTGCATCTGGTGAAAACCATTAAGGTAAGTTTCTTACCCTAAAACTTTAACGACTCAACAGCTAAGAAGTTAAAATAATTTCAATGGCATAAGCAAGAAACGAATTTCCGAAAGACCACTATAGTGGAAAGCGGCGTCTAAATTTTGCCAATTTTACAGCAAAAAAGCCTTTGAATTTTCCAGTAGCCACCCACTATCTTGTTGATAGTAGTGCACATGCAATTTTTTTTGATGAAAAACTCAACGCTGATTGGTGGTAAATATTGAAAGCGTGCGACGTGAAGTCACACCAGTTAT
>NZ_DAIUEH010000057.1:0-32209 GCF_036845245.1 Methylobacter sp. | reverse complement strand
GAGATTGATTCAGAGAAAAACAGTTCTGACTATGTGGTTGGGGCGTGCGCTTACGCTGGAAACCCGAGTTCTGCTGCAAGAAGCGCCAAGAGTCCAGCACAATATTGACGGTTTCCGGGCGGGTAAATAGCGGTAACCAGCGGTTTACCGTTGCGGTTAGGAAGTGTGGACAAGGGTTACATTGAACGCGGTAGCGGCTTCTAGGCATGATTACCCCTTTTTTGGTGATGGTGGACGGGAAGCTGGAGCTTCCACGACTGGGTTCCCAAGCTGGAGCTTGGGAACCAGCGCAAACAATCAATAACTTACAGAGCATTTTCTGCTGTTTTTTAGTGATTTTGATAATACTTTCACAGCCTCTGGAGCTTGGGAACCAACACAACGTTAGGAACGGGATTACAAACACCATTTCGATTGAGATGTATATATCTCATCGTCCGCCCAATTAACTGTTATTTTGTTGTATTCTCTGATCATTTGGCTATCAATATACCTAATCATAAAGTTTTTATTGAGTGGTTTATAACCTCTAATCACCATGCCAACTTTTGGAGACAATGGGATAAATCCATGGATTTCAGAAACATTAGACAAATGTTTTTTTCTATTTCCTAGCGATACGGCTGGAGAGTTAGAAGTGATAAAACTATCTTGTGAATTACTTAATAGTAGTTCTACTGAAAAGCTAGTGTTGGATAAATCATTAGCGAAACGGATAGATTCAATAAATAGAATTGCTTTAATTAAGTTATCTTTTTGCTCCTCAGACAATCGTTTTTCTGTGCCATCACGAGAAATAGTGAAGCTTTTAATACTTGTGCCTATAGATTTTCTCATCTTTTTGCTTCTAAAAAGCTGTACTGCATAAAAGCCAACTAAGTCCCTTAAGTCAAAATTTCCATTAATAAGATCCTTGATATAATCTTTCGGACATTCATTTATCTTATTTATTGTTTTCAGGAAAGCGGTTTCTAATTTTTCATATTTGTCTTCTAAGAGGTTTTTATTTACAACATCTAATTTTGCATGATTTTGACCTAGCTCTTTCTTATATAAATCAACCGCAAGCAATAGTTTCAGTTCATTAATAATGCCTATAACTAATTCATTAGCACCTTGATATTTGTAAACGAGCATGTCGTAAATGTCTTGGTCAATGCAGAGCTTATTGAAATATCTTTCTTGTGATATATCCATCAAGTCAGTGCAGAATCGATTCTTTCTAGTGCCATTTATACTCCAAACCCAGACACCTTCGCTCTTTTTACCTTCTTTGGCTTCTCTTTTTGCCATCCAGTTTTTTAAATATCCACGAGGTACATAATGCTGCTTTTTTTTAGGATTTAGGTTCATATTAAGGGAGAATATTCCGGTTGTCGTATAATCATCTTTAGTCATGCAAACATATACGAAAAAAAAGGTTTCAGGTCTTGCATTGCGCATTTACTTGGATAGAGAAAATAAAAAAACTATATCCTGCCCATTAACCCTGATACAACCTCAAATCACAAAATCCCGCCATCTGCTCAAAATCCTTATCTGCCGTTAATAACGGTGAATTATTGGCAATACAAATCGCGGCAATAAGGCAATCGGTTGCACTTGTTGCAATGCCGCCCTGCCTGCAACGATTGACAATCTGGGCGGCTAAAACATGATGCGCTTGACTTGCAAGAACCAGAGGAAAAGCAGCCAACAACCCTTGCAAGCGTTTAAACTGCGCCTCCTCGCGCAAACCTGACAACAACTCCTGCATCACTATTCCTGTTACCGCCAACGGCGCATCTTGTGAGATTAACTCGTGTAATTGCAGAACCTCTTTTATCTGTATTGCGGAATTTGAACGCCGAAAAGCCAGTGACCAAACAGAGGTATCGACAAAAATCATCAGCGCTTCTCACGTGCTTTTTTATAATCGTAAGTTTCATCAAAATCAAAACTGCCGAATGCTTCAAGTACCGCCTTGCGTTTACATTTTTCAATATAAGCTTGCAAAGCGCTATTTAAAGTTTCTTTCTTAGTCTGATGAAGACCTAAACGCTGGGCTTCATTTAATAATTCCGGGTCGCATAAAATTGTCATTTTGTCACCTTTATCTTTATTGGATTATCATCACTGGAGGATGAATAATTACAAACGTTACCGCATTATAATCCCACTCCGGTTATGCACAATGCCGATTGGATGCGTGCAACACAAGCTCTACCCTCTCTCATCCCAAGCCTTATCCATCCGCTTTACCGAAACCGGATAAGCCGTTTTAAGCTGCTGCGCAAACAGCGATACCCTGAATTCCTCCAGCATCCAGCGATAGGGATCATGCTCCGGGATAACCTTGTCTTTTTTGGCTTGCTTTTGCACGTCCTGCCAAAACCGCGTCGTATAACGATTGGCTTCCTGGACTTTTTGCAGAATGTTATCCCGTTTATCCAGCCGGTATTGCACGGCCTTCAAATAACGAGGTATCGCTTTAAGCTGCTGGTACGGCGTGTTGCGAATGAACCCGGCATAAATCATCAAATCCAGCTGTTCGTTAATGTCCTTAGCCAACGGATCATTCGCATTCAAACGGTTCAGCTGTGTTTTGATAGCGCCATACAGCTCCATGATTTCCAGCGCGATTTTACCGGCTTCATTGGCGGCGCTGATCAGCCCGGATTTGTTCTGCTGCAAAGCTTGTTCAAAAGCCTGCTGGGTACGGATGGTCCGGCCTTCAATAAATACGCCGTATAGGGCTACATAAAGTATGTCGTCTTTATACGAAACCTCAGCGTCGCTGCCGACAATAGGATGTTTTGGCAAGCGGTTATAGGTCAATTCCGCGGCCGCCGACTTCGGCATGTTTTTGCTCACATAGGTGCATTCCTTGCGCAGTTGCAATTGGAACAGGCGCATTAATCCGGCTTGATGCTGGAGCGCGGCTTTCTGCTCGGTATCGAAAATGCGCACGCCGACCGCATCGCCTTCGTCGATAATCGCGGGGAATCCGACAAAGGCTTGGCCTTTCTGGATAAACTGGTAAGTCTCCGGCAGGTCGTCGAACGCCCAGCCGATGCAGCCGGTGTAATTGAGTTCGTCGGAGGCAATCTGGTCGAAGCTGTCTCCGGCTTTGGCGGTATGCTTGAGCTGCAATTTTTTCAGGTCGCGCCCGTAATCAAGCAGTTGGCCTTGATCGTCTATGACCCGAAAATTCATCCTCAAGTGATCGGTCAAGGTTTCAGTATTCCAGGCATTGAGCGGAATCGCCTCGCCGGTCAGTTTTCTTAAGCGATTGCCCAGCCATTCCTGCAACGAGCCTTTAAAATCCGGCTCGATTTCAAGACACTGCTTGACGGTTTCAGGCACTGGTACAAAGTGCTTCCTGATGTTCTTGGGCAAGGCTTTAATCAGCGCGATACATTTTTCTTCGAGCAAGCCCGGCACCAGCCAATCGAAAGCCGTTTGCGAGACTTGATTCAATTGATGCACCGGGATGATCGCAGTTACGCCGTCTTCATCATGGCCCGGCTCGAAGCGGTATTGCAGCGGGATGGTCAGGTTGCCGATCTTCTTGCTGTCAGGGAAATCCCATTCGTTGACAAAATCTTCTTCCTGCTCCCGCGTTAAATCCTCCTTGGTTAAAAACAGGATTTTCGGATTGTCACGTTCCGCCGTTTTACGCCAAGTATCTAAAGTCACGCCGCTGACTACTTCGGGCGGCAGTTTGCTGTCGTAAAATTCATAAAGCCACTGCTCATCCTCGACCAGATCGACCCGGCGGCCTTTATGCTGGATCATGCCCACTTCTTCGAGCAGTTTCTGGTTGGCGACATAAAACCGCGCGTTGCTGTGGTAATCATGATCGACCAGCGCCGAGCGGATAAAAATCTCCCTGGCGGCCTTGGCATCGACATGGTCATAGGGGATTTTGCGCCCGGCTTGCAGCGTCAAGCCGTGCAACAGGGTGCGCGAAGACACCATACAGCGCGCACCTTTCTTTTCCCAATGCGGGTCGTAATAGTTGTGTTTGACCAGATGCTCGGCGCATTGTTCTATCCATTCCGGCTCGATCCGGGCGACATTGCGCGCATAAACCTTGCTGGTTTCAACCTGCTCGGCCGCCATGATCCACTTGGGTTTGAGCTTATGCAGGCCGGAACCGGGAAAGATGAAAAACTTCAGGCCGCGCGCGCCGAGGTATTCGTATTGCTCATGGCGAAAGCCGATATTCGATAGCAAGCCCGGCAATAACGCGCGATGGATTTTTTCATAACCCGGATCATCGGTGTTCGGGTGCATTTTTAAATCGCCCTTAACCACCTGCATGATTTGCGCGTGGATATCGAACCATTCGCGCATCCGCATATACGACAGGAAATTGTCGGTGCAATATTTGCGCAGCTTGCTGTTGGACAGGTGTTTTTTCTTGTCCTCGTAAGTATTCCAGATATTTAAAATGGTTAAAAAATCGGACTCGGGATGACGAAACGCCGCGTGTTTGGCGTCGGCCTGCTGCATTTTATCGGCCGGTTTTTCGCGCGGGTCTTGTACGCTTAACGCGGAAACGATAATCGCAACTTCGGTCAGGCAATGCTCATGCGCGGCAGCGACCAGCATCCTGGCAAGCTTGGGATCAGTCGGGAATTTAGCCAGTTGCTTGCCGACTTCGGTCAGCTTTCCCGATTTATCCAGAGCATTGACTTCATGCAGCACGGTTTTGCCGTCACGGATCATCTTGTCTTCGGGCGGCTCGATAAACGGGAAGTCTTCAATGTCGCCGAGATTCAACGAGATCATCTGCAAAATAACCGCAGACAAATTGGTGCGCATGATTTCCGGCTCGGTAAACTCCGGCCGGGCCAGATAATCATTGTGCGAATACAACCGGATGCAAATACCTTCGGCGACACGGCCGCAGCGCCCTGCCCTTTGGTTGGCGGAAGATTGCGAGATGCGTTCAATCGGCAGACGCTGGATTTTGCTGCGATGGCTGTAACGGCTGATCCGCGCGTGGCCGGTGTCGATCACGCAACGGATGCCCGGCACCGTCAATGAAGTTTCCGCGACGTTGGTCGCCAGTACGATGCGCAACTTGCCGCCTTTGGGTTTGAACACCCGTTCCTGCTCGCTGACGCTGAGTTTTGAATACAGCGGCAGAATTTCATATTGGGTCGGGTGGTGTTTTTTTAATGAATCGGCAGTTTCCCTGATTTCCCGCTCGCCGCTCAAAAAAATCAAAATGTCGCCGCGCAAATCCCGGTACAGCTCGTCAACCGCGTCGAGTATCGCGTTTTGCAAATCGTCGGTGGTCTCATCAAGGGCTGTCCCTGCCCTTGCCCCTTCGGGCGCGTTGCGTGCCAATCCGCTCCAGGCGGATTGGTCATCGGCTTCTTCATCGTCTTTTTGCTCGATCGGACGGTATCGCACGTCCACCGGATAAGTACGCCCCGACACTTCGATAATCGGCGCGTTGTTAAAGTGCGTGGAAAAGCGTTGCGTATCGATGGTTGCCGAGGTGATGATCAGCTTTAAATCGGACCGTTTCGGCAGCAGCCATTTCATGTAACCGATCAGAAAATCGATGTTCAAGCTGCGCTCATGCGCCTCATCGATAATGATGGTGTCGTATTGATTCAAGTAAGGATCGTTTTGCGACTCGGCCAGCAAAATACCGTCGGTCATCAATTTAACCAGCGATTCGGCGTGGGTTTTATCGTTAAAGCGGATTTTGTAACCGACCGACTTGCCCATTGGTTCGCCGAGTTCTTCCGCAATGCGGTCGGCGACGGTGCGCGCGGCAATTCGCCTGGGCTGGGTATGGCCGATAAATCCTGCCGCGCCCCGGCCTATCGACAGGCAAATCTTGGGCAGCTGAGTGGTCTTACCGGAGCCGGTTTCGCCGCAAACAATCACTACCTGATTATCCTGTATCAGCTTGGCGATATCGTCTTTTTTGCCGGTAACCGGCAAATCGGGGAATGTCAGCACAGGAATACTGGCTAAGCGCTTGTTCCTGGCCGCAACCGATCTTTCAATGCGGCTCGCCAGCGCGTTTAATTCTTCCACGGATTTCTTGCTGCGGCAGCGGTCTAACTGTCGTTTTAAAACGTGCCTGTCCTGGTTAAGACAATGGGGTAACTGATGGGTGAGTTGCTTGAAAAGATCGGGGTTGGACATCAAAAACAGCCGGATAAATTAGAATATTATACGTTAATTGTCATAATGACTCAGCCCTATCCGAAAAGCCAACTTTGAACTGCCAAAGCAAGCTTTGGCAGTTCAAATAACCAAGATACCGGAGTTCAAAGCTTGCTTTGCAATGTCAAAAGTTATGTGATAAAGAGATTGAGTGATCGAACGCCGGCTGGAATAAGCAATGACAATTCATGTGCATTTTAACTTTATCCATAGACTATTAACCGATTGTTTATTAAACTTCAAACTGTTCATCTGATGTGAAGGTGCATCATGATTTCTTCGGTATCCGGTAATAGATCCACTACTTGGCAAACTGATTATTCCCAGCGGCAAGCGGTCGCCTCTTCGACAGCCAACCCCGATCAGGATGTTCAACAAGACCCCGCATTAAAAACAGATAATTCCGCTTCAACAAGCAATAAAAAAACCGTCGAGCTCTCCGAATCCGACCTGAAAGTCCTCAACGAACTTAAACATAGAGACTCTGAAGTCAGGACGCATGAGGCCGCGCATATGGCAGCGGCCGGCGGCATTGCCTCGGGCGGCCCCAGTTTTGAATACCAGCAAGGCCCCGATGGCATTCAGTACGCAATTGGCGGCGAAGTTAATATAGATACTTCCCCGGTTCCCGGCGACCCGGCTGCAACATTACGAAAAGCCGATACCATCAGGAGAGCCGCACTGGCTCCCGCTGAGCCCTCCGGCCCGGATATGCAAGTTGCGGCCAGTGCGACTGCAATGGCCGCTCAGGCGCAAGTCGAATTGTTGAAGAAAATCCAGGATACCCAAAACGGCAATAAAGACCATCTTGGAACAAGAATCAACCTGTCGGCATAAGCGTATCGTTTAAGTTGCAGGTCTTATTCAGGCTTATTCAACGCGCCTGAAAAATCAATCAACCAAGGCTCATGAAAATGGTGTGTTATCAGGTAAGCACTCAGGTTTACCCATTGTACGCCTCCGTCCAATATCGCTGAATCTGAGCTGATAGCGACATTACAACTGCTCCGAATGACTTGGTCGGGGTTATCGGTCAGCTCCGCCTGCCAGTTCCAGCAATAAGTATTGGCAATATCCCGTACCATCCCGGCAAGCCGTCCGCTATTGGAGACCGGTTGATCGAACAACCACAGCACATTTGCAGGAGAAAAAGCTTGCAGCACATGACCAATAAGCTCAATCGATTGCCGGGTTTCATGCACCTGCCGGTATGTGCCGTGAATACTGGCGATATCCCGTATACAACCATCGCAACAGCGCAGTAATAATCCTCCGGCCATAGCCGTTTCAACGGAAATAATCAGATTAAACCCGTCAATAACCAATGGCCGGTCTTTGATTTGCTCAATCCGCAGGCAGGTTGCCTGTCTTAATTCGCGGCTGATATTCGAACAGGCCGCCCTGGAAATAGCCAAACGTTGACGCTTGACAAGCTGATGATGGTCCCCTACCAATTGAGTAACCGAATGCCGTGCATAACCGCGATTAAGCAACCAGCAGAATTCATAAACCGCATCCTGTAAACGAAGCAATTGTTCGCCGCTGAACAATGCCCGATCATTCAGATGCATGCTGCGATGTCTTTGTTCGTGAGTATTCATACGCACTCAATCAGGATTCAGAACTTGATTCATATTAAAACATCTGCCGATACTGAAACAGTATCCAGCGATCATGAAAAGGTTTCCGTCGCCCGAAAAATGAAAATATTTTTGGACGTAAGATAGATTAAGCTTAGCGTATCCCCTTTACAATTTTACAATTTTGCAATTTTTACGGTAACTATAAATATCCTGATGAGAGATTTAGACGAACTCTTTGAGACACTCTCAAAGTCGGCTTTCCGCCGTAAATTCCACCTCCAAGGCAAAGATATTGTTTATTTGCATACTAAAGGATTGCCGACGGTTATCGTCCATGCCGAAGACTTTATCGCAAAGCGCCTGGCACCGGCAGTACTGAAAAATGACGGTAAACAAACCCCTTTTAGAGGCCATCCTGTTTTTGTAGCGCAACATGCAACAGCCTGTTGCTGCCGCGGCTGTCTGGAAAAATGGCATCGAATAGCAAAAGGCCGGGCGCTTACTACGGATGAAGAAGCTTATGTACTCAAAGTCCTTGAGCGATGGCTGCGGAATGAAATGAAAAAGCTTGCTTAAAAAACAATTGCCATACGAAGAACTCTCTGGCATTCCACAGTCACTGTTGATATACGCTAGCGTGTATAGGTGTTCATACGAATTGTGTATCCAACCCAGATATTGATATTTTAATAAAAAGCACACAGAAACTAAATGATCACGATCGCTTGTTAAGCATCATAGTCAAAAGCGTAAAGGAAGATAACCTACATGAAAATATACCTTGCGGAATTTCTGGGGACATTTTGGCTGGTTCTTGGCGGGTGCGGCAGTGCTGTATTGGCAGCGGCGTTCCCTCATGTCGGTATTGGATTGCTCGGGGTTGCGTTGGCTTTTGGTTTAACGGTGCTCACCATGGCTTACGCAATCGGGCACATCTCCGGTTGCCATTTAAATCCGGCAGTTTCCGTAGGACTTTGGGCGGGTGGTCGTTTCCCGGCAAACCAATTGCTACCTTATATCGTCGCTCAAGTATTGGGTGCTGTTGTTGCGGGAGGCGTTCTTTATCTTATTGCCAGCGGCAAGGCAGGCTTCGATGTATCAGCGGGCTTTGCCGCCAATGGTTATGGCGCCCATTCGCCAGGCGGTTACTCCCTGCCTGCGGCATTAGTCGATGAAGTGGTTATGACTATGATATTTCTGTTCGTCATTCTCGGTGCGACCGACAAACGTGCGCCGCAGGGAATGGCGCCTATAGCTATAGGTCTTTGCCTTACTCTAATTCACCTAATCAGTATTCCCGTAACCAATACCTCCGTAAATCCTGCTCGCAGTACCGGTGTCGCCGTCTTCGTTGGCGATTGGGCTCTTGATCAGCTTTGGTTATTTTGGCTGGCGCCGGTCATTGGTGCGGTACTTGGCGCGCTAATCTATAGATTCATCGGCAGCGCGGAAAATTGAAATGCATAAACCCAATAATCGCACGACCACGCACAATGAGGCGATACACCAAGGCACGGCATGTAAACCACATTGAATCCATGAAAGAGGTGACAGTATGAGCAGTACTTATCAATACCGCCGTATTTCCAAGGAAGACGCGGCAGTTCTTTTCGTGGATCACCAGTGCGGCCTGATTACGTTAGTACAGGACTATCCGCCCAGCGAATTCAAGAACAGCATCATGGCCTTGGCCGATATGGCAAAGTTCTTCAATCTGCCGACTATCCTCACCACCAGTTTCGAGACGGGACCGAACGGCCCCATTATGCCCGAACTGAAAGAAATGTTCCCCCACGTTCCGTTTATCCCCCGTCCCGGCCAAATCAACGCCTGGGACAATGAAGATTTCGTCAAGGCCGTGAAAGAAACCGGCCGCAAGCAACTCATTATCGCCGGTATAGTGACCGAAGTCTGCGTAGCATTCCCAGCGCTATCTGCGTTAGAGGCAGGTTACGAGGTCTTTGTCGTCACCGATGCATCCGGCACATTTGACCAAGCCAGCCGTGAGGCGGCATGGCTTCGAATGGCGACCGCAGGCGTGCAACTGTTAAATTGGTTCGCCGTGGGTTCCGAACTGCAACGCGACTGGCGCAACGACATTCAGGGTTTCGGCAAGCTTCTTTGCGGCCATACTCCTATCTACCAAAGCCTGATGATCAGTTATGCCGCTAAAAGCCGAGCCTGACAACACACTTAGGCTGCGTTTATGGCCGACATTAACGTTGTATCACTGATGCTCGTGCACTCTACTTTCAAAAAGAGAAAACATGGCGGCTAAAATTTTTGTAAATCTACCAGTAAAAAATATCAATAAGTCTGTGGAGTTTTTTACTCATCTCGGTTTCACGTTCGATTCCCAATTTACTGATGAAACAGCCACTTGCATGGTTGTGGCTGAAAATATTTTTATCATGCTCTTAACCGAAGCCAAGTTTAAGACTTTTACTCCAAAAGCAATTTGCGATGCGACAAGCTGCACGGAAGTGCTTGTATGCTTGACCGTGGAGAGCCGGGAAAAAGTCGATGAATTGGTGGGTAAGGCTGCCGCCGCAGGTGGAGCTACCTATAACGACCCGCAAGACCATGGCTTTATGTATGGGCATGGATTTCAGGATTTGGATGGCCACATTTGGGAAATCATCTTCATGGAAGCCGGTGCAATAAATCAAGACTAAAACACACAGACTAACAATTAATATATATTAAGAGATGCCGATGATAACCGAAACCGCCAAAACGCACGACAAAACCCAGATCCGCCAGCTTATTAACGATCAAATGAATGCTATTTGCGCGAAGAATGCGGATCAGGTCATGGGCCATTATGCAGTAGATGCCATTATTTTCGACACGAAACCGCCGTTCCAAATCGAAAATACACATGAGCTTCGCCGCGCTTGGGAGGCATGCTTGCCCCGCCTCCCAGCCTCCTTCGGGACAGAAATACGCGACCTTGGCATTTTCGTGAGCGGCGACTTGGCGCTCGCCTACTGGTTCTGGCGCTTTACCGGGATGGAAAAAAATCATCCAGTCATGCAAACGTGGATAAGGAGCACTGCCGGTTACCAGCGCCATCAGGACATCTGGCAGATCGTACATGAGCATTGCTCGGTCCCGTTCGACCAGGAAATGTCTAAAGCCATATCCAGTCTCGAATCTTAACCCGATCCAATAGCAAGTCCCGAACCGACTTGATTTTAATCACCATACCGGAATAATAAATGACCGAGACAATTGTTGCCATAACCATCGTTCTATTCGCCGCCCTGCTGATCTATGCAGCGACCAGGCCTGATATGTTCCGTGTCTGGCGCACGACAAGTATCAAGGCGTCACCCGACAGGATATTTTCACTGATCAACGATTTCCACAATTGGGATGCCTGGTCGCCCTACGAAAAACTCGATCCGGCAATGAAGCGAAATCTCAGCGGTCAGCCGCGTGGTAAAGGCGCCGTGTATGAGTGGGAAAGCGACAGCTGTAAAGCAGGTGTCGGACGTATGGAAATCATCGAATCGTCGCCATCGTCCAAGATCGCTATCGAACTGGATATGGCTAAACCCTTGGAAATTCGCAGTATTGTAGAGTTCACGCTGGAAAGCAAAGACAATACGACTCAAGTCGTATGGGACATACATGGCATTAATAGCTACGTTGGAAAAATCAGGGGAATTTTTTGCAACCAGGACAGCATGATCGGCAAAGATTTTGAGGACGGTCTTGTCAATCTAAAGACTATCGCCGAGAGATAAGCTGTAATGGCTCATTCAAACTAAACAATACGACTGCTACGCGATGAAGCTACGCAAGGCCTTATTTACAATGCAATATCTTTAATTAAGGAGGAACATACCATGACAGTAAAACCAATTCCGGATGGATACCACTCTATTACCCCGTACCTGATGATTAAAGGCGCAGCCGAAGCCATTGAGTTTTACAAACAGGCGTTCGGTGCAATTGAAATATTCCGTTTATCGCACCCAAACGGCCAAATCGGACACGCCGAAATCAAAATCGGCGATTCCTCAATCATGTTGGCCGACCCTTGCGAACAACAAGGTGCATTCCGTACCCCCCAATCACTGGGCGGTTCGTCGG
Organism: Methylobacter sp.; assembly: GCF_036845245.1. Taxonomy (NCBI): domain Bacteria; kingdom Pseudomonadati; phylum Pseudomonadota; class Gammaproteobacteria; order Methylococcales; family Methylococcaceae; genus Methylobacter; species Methylobacter sp. Next base: position 20,348 of record NZ_DAIUEH010000057.1, on the reverse strand, counting down.
TTGCCCTGCATATTTATGTGAAGGATGTAGACGCTCAATTTGCTCAAGCTGTTAGCGCAGGAGCAAAAGAAATCAAGCCGGTGCTGGATCAGTTTTACGGTGATCGCACAGGAACTCTAAAAGATCCTTTCGGACACATTTGGTTCATTGCTACCCACAAGAAAGACATCTCTCCGGAGGAAATCAGCAAGCGTGCAAAAGAACTCTTTCAACAAAGTACCGTCTGATAATTGTGTTTGGCAAAGGTCATATGGACTACCTTCCCCGATGCTGGTTTTGAATATACTTTAAACGGTCAAGTTTTCGGTTTTGCAATTCGCCTCAGCATACCCTGCCTAAAAACCGGGAATATGACCGTTCTTAGCCCTGACTTATCGTTCAGAATGTTTCAAGCCGAATCCGATGAGCTTGATAAAAGCGCGTAATCAACAAAAACTCGTCCCTGCTGGGCTTGAATTCTGCTTTCGCGGGTTAAGTCCAACCCATCATTTGGCTGAAAGCTTTGATACAACAACAGCTAAGACGCTTTCCATCAGTAATTTTCCGCTTGGCCGTGACCGCTGAACTGCCCGATATCTCAGCCTTTGGGGAGAAAAGCCATAGTTGCCCAAGGATAGTCGCGCACTCGATGCACTGGCCCAACAATTTGAATTCCATCAATATCGGCTTACATTTTTATTAGGCCTAATTTTCCCAGAAAAATCATTCTAGGCTCACAGAAAAATCAGCTTTGGCTGGCAGACTTCAGCAGCTTTTTACTCCACAATCAAACGTCGTCAAATCGCACAGACTTGCATGATTAGCGTGCGTATCGTATTAATTTTGTTACGAATCTTATGAAGCCATTCGCGCTGAACCTGTCAAAGCATGCAATTAGACACAACGAACCCTATCTGGCTTTACGTCTTTAAAACTTTGAAGCCAGTCCGGAAACAGACGAAAAAAACTTTACCCTCAAATTGACAATATCACGAAGACTTACAGATACATGCTTAAAAAAATCGCCTTGAATTATGTTAACGAAACCTGTTTGGACATCATCATATAAAACCAGTAACCCAGGAGAATAGTATGGCTACCAACAAAAAATTGACCGACTTGATTGATTACACGTCAGTGCTTCCCTATGCCAGTGAAATATTTGGTATTTATCAGCCGCTGATCGGTTGGAAGTCCAAAAGGATTGAGCATCGTTTCAACCAGGGTTTCCATAAAGATAAAATTAGACTTTTGGAAAAGCTGAAACAGCAGTTTATCGGTTTGGTCGATATACATTACGATGACGATTGCCAAGTGCGTATCCAGATAAAACCTGGGATGCTGGAAACAGGTAAATTAAAAGCATTCGATAGCATCGTCTTGGAAAAAGTCGCCGACCGTCTCCCTCCCTATGGGAACTACACAACTAAAACTTGGGCGGAAGTTATTAGCGATAAGGAAATTGACCGTATTTTCAAAGAATCCGTCGTTCCCAAATACAGGGATTTTTTCTCGGAACATTGCCGTGAAGGCAATCAAACTCCTCTGATAGCCATGTCGACCCATAGTGTGGACCCGAGCAATCGCAGCAATTTCTTTAAACGCGCGTTTGAAAACCAGTTACGTTATGAGTCATCCATGGCCGGGGTCTTGCTGTATTTGACTCAGCATAAGAAATACACCGAGCTTGCGAATATATTTTACAACGTGAATGATAATTCGCTTAAAGCCGTTGAATTAATTAAAGCTTTGTCCGCTCTGCAAAGCATGGACGGTTATCTGGATCTGTCCAACCTGAATCCGAGAGACCAGGATCATTTAAAACGAGTCGCACTTTCGCCGATCAGCGTAGTGCATTTGTTCCGCCAATATTTCTTTGAACTCGATAGTTTTTTGGGAACGCCGGTCAGCCATGTCTGGCTCAGCCCTGGGGCAACAGTTGAATTGATTGAGATTCAAACACGCAGGACCCTGGTTGAAAAAACCTTGGAAACTTCGATGGACATCACAACCAAAGCAGAATCCGAAACAACCGACCAGGACGAGATCAGCGATGCAGTAAAAGAAGACAATAAACAAGACATTAAATTCGGCGCCAGTATCAGTGCTTCCTATGCTTCGGTAACGGCCACGTCGAGTTTCGATTATAACAATTCCCAGCAAACCGCCAGGGAGGAAACCCATAAACGGATGCGCCAGCAAACCGAAAAACTGTCCACGGAAATCCGTAAAAACTATAAGACAACCTTTAAAACAATCACCGAAACCTCCGATACCTCCAGCAAACGTTACCTGTTACATAACGAGACCGGCGACCTGCTCAACTACGAGCTTAGACGGAAGATGCGGCAAGTTGCGGTGCAAGTGCAGGACATCGGCAGCTATTTATGCTGGCAAACCTATGTTGACAGGCCGGGTGAGTCTCTGGGTGTGGCCAAATTGATGCACATTGCCAAGCCTGCCGAGCTGGATGGACTGCATGCACCCGACGAGATCCCCATGTTGCAGCCGTTCCCGGAGAACAAAGTCGTCACCCTACCCTTCATATCCATCGAAGATACTGACGCCGATAACGAAGACGAGGTCTATAAAGACGGTGTTGAAGTGGATAATTCGGAATTTTTGGGCGTATTGGAAAAGATACAGTCGGATTTTCCGATCAAATGCATTTGCCCGAAAGGCAATTATATCCTCGGCAATGTCGAATTCGACGGCCAAGGAAAACCGGTGGCAGCGTCGCTTAAAGGAGAAATTACCAACAAAAACAATGAAGCCAGCTTCACATTGCATTTAAGTTCCGTCGATTTTCAAGGCCAAAACAGTGTCCAGGTCAAGCTGACCTTACATTGGGTTCCCGCGGAGGGGGCCAACGATGAGGCAATCAAAAAGAACAAAGAAAATGTTGCCCTGTTTACCGCCAAAGAAGCGGCCGAATACCAAAAAGCGTTTGTCGAAACGGCCAAGGAAAGGATTAAGCTTTCGCACCAAATCAAACCGCGTCCCAGCGAAGATCTCCGTGAAGAAGAACGGATAGTCGTTTACCGTAAGCTTATCCAGGACATGCTGACCAACGGCATAAGCATGCCGGACGACAGTACTCGCCATGTGGTGGCGGAACTGATCAACTCCATCTTCGATGTGGACAAGATGCTGTATTTTGTCGCTCCCGAATGGTGGCGGCCACGCTTGAAAAAATACACCCAGCAATTGGATAAATCCGCCGTTACACCGACGAGCCAGCTTTCAGGCATTGATGCTTACGCCCAAGGCATTGTCAAAAAAATCTACGAAATAGCCGCCAATAAAACCAGTGACGAGCTGACACCCAACACGGTTGGTTGGGGCGGCGTCGAAGACCCGAACCGGGACAATTACTACATTACGGAAGACTCCGAGCCTGCAAAGTTCGGCAGTTCGCTGGGATGGCTGCTGCAACTGGATGGCGATAATATGCGTAATGCTTTTTTAAATGCTCCGTGGGTCAAAGCCGTCATCCCTATCAGGCCGGGAAAAGAGGAAGCGGCGGTCAATTGGCTAAAAGGTGTGGAAGGCTTTAACGGTATCGGTAACACGGATATCTATCAAACCAATAATCCCAACGAAGTGGATATCAACGGCAAGCCGTTGAACGGCCAGAAAATGATCGACGTCATCATGGATTTGGCGAAAAAAATCCAAAAGAAACATCAGGAAGGCATCGAAAACGGCAAATATCCCAAGCAAGATGAAGTGTCCGATCCTGCATTGGTTGACGAAGACAATGTAGTTACATCCACGCCGATTGATCGTGTTTATGAACACGGATTTTTCCCGTTGCCGGGCGGCTTCCGTGCCAATGTCAAAGGCAATTACGAGATATTCGACCAATGGCTGGAAATCTTGCCGACCGACCAGGTTGTACCGGTAGAAGTCAAATACGATCCTAAAACCGGGCGGCAACTGTGACCACTCGTTACGTCAACGCGAAGAAAGGCAAGGCTTCAGGCAAATTCGACAAGCCCGTCTCTCCGGCACGAAAAATCAGCCAGGCCTTAAAGGTTGCAAATTCCGGCGACATCATAGTCATCCAGGATGCTGCAACCTATGAGGAAGACGAACTAACCATTGATAAAGCCATTACGATCATCAGCAGTTATGCTCAGGCCAATCCGGGCCTTGATCCAACCAGCGCTACATTCGATGTGAAAAAACTGCCCAAACTTCGGCCTAAGGCAAAAACGAAAAAGCGTGTATTGCGGATTATCGGCAGCCCTGCCACACGGGCCAGTGCTGGGCCGGTCGTTATCAAAGGAATCCGGATTAGTGGCGGTCACGCCAAACACAGCAGTTCCGATCCGGGACTTGGCGCGGGCGGTGGCATTGTCGTGGTCGACATCGATAATGTGACTATTGAGCGCTGTGTAATTAGCGGAAACACTACAGAAACCCTACCGATAGGCACTTGGCCGGAATCGGATCGTGTGGCGTTCCGTAATGCGGTAGTGGATTTGGTGGGTGCGATTGTTACGGTTAGCTTCGAAACCTACCTCAATACTTTATTGGGTCTTGTTAACACTGCGTTGACAGCGGCAAGTTTAGCTGCAATTCCGTTATTCAGCCGAAGCTCGGTACTGACTAGTATCGAGAAGGCTTTCGACCTTAAACTCAGTTCCGGCCGCCCGAACCATTGGTTAGCCGGGCAAGCTTTCGGCGGCGGAATTGCGGCGGTATGGGCCAGTCCTACAATAAAAAAGTGTTTGATACGGAATAATATCGCCCAAGGAAGAGGTGCCGGCGTCGCCGTGGTCGGTTACGGCTGGCCGACTATAGACGCGTGTTTGATTGACCAAAACCACTCAGGCAACACAGGCCGCCGTGATGGTGGCGGCATAGGTTGTGAGATAGCGCTTCCCGGCAAAATGTCCCGCAATTTATCCGAAATCGATTTGATCAAGTTCCTGACCGGCAAAATTGTAGGGGTGAAAACCATGATCGGCTCACCGATGTCTTACATTTCATTTTCCGACATTCTCAGCTACGCCAAATGGTTGGCAAACCCGTCGCAGCCCAGCCCGCCGGTGAGAGGTATTAAAGCCATCATTTTGGATTTAATTAACGCCCGTTGGGATCAGGCATTGGATCATCTGTTTTATTTTTTTGCCAGTTCAGCCTTAAGCCGCAATCGCTGGGACGCCTGGAATAAAGATGAAATCGACCGGGCGCAAAAAAATGCAGTGATTATTAACCAATGCATCGTGTCGAAAAACAGGTGCGCGGATGATGGCGGCGGCTTATATGCTTCGGTGTTGTCACGTGCCCGCATCTCCAGCTCTAAATTCGTTAACAATGTTGCCGAAAGCAGCGGCGGCGGAATACGTTTGTCGATGGGTTCGGCGGCAGATATTAAAGACTGTGAATTGACCGGTAATATCGCGATGGTTAATGATCCGACTAATAAACTGATAGCGGGAGGCGGCGGACTTTCAGCCCGTAATGTCGATATAAACCTATCGAACACCCGTATTGGGCCAAGCTCCGGCAATATCGGGCCGGATTCGAATGTGACCAGTGACCATGCCGGCGGCGGTTTTGCATTTCAAGCCGACACTGAAGGTAATTTGGCCGGCATCCCGGATTTATGGACAGCCATCATGGTTGAAGTATTCGGGGTGCGTTCGTTAAATGTTTCGGTGAGCGTCAATTGCGCGATTACCAATAATGGAGCCGGATATGATGAGCAACGCAAAGTCATCAGCAAAACCAGCAAGGCCAAAGGCGGCGGTATTTGGCTTTTGCAGGGCGCCTTCCCGGATGCGCCGAAAGTGGCATTCAAAGTTGAGTCCGTCGCGAGCAATGTCCGGGGAAATACTGCTCAAACCAAAAGCTATTCGTCCAAAGTCCAATCGGGCGTTACCATAGCCAATGCAAATGAGGTCTGCATCCAGGATGTCATTAACCATAAAGAATGGACAAACACGAATTACAGTTCTCTGCTGTCCGGCGGGACGCTGAATTTCACCCCGTAACCGGTAGATACGTTGAATGAGCTACAGGCGGCGTAATTTTATTGCCGGATATGTGCGATCCAGCTCTATTCATTTACCGGTAATTGCGCTTCGTATCCACTTGGGCGATTTACTGATGTTACGCATTGTCCAAGAAAAGCACGAAAGAATTGGTGGAGTTTTTTTCTGTTGCGTAGGGCGTGCCATGCGCGCCTTACACAGCCTATTCGAAGGCGCGCATGGCACGCCCTACGTCTAATAGATACGCGTAATATCCGTTATATATAGTCTTCGGCAATGCGTTGCAGACTCATTGTCACCAGCTTTTGCGCTCGCTCCATGTTGTCGGCTTCCGCATAACAGCGCAGTTCCGGCGCATTGCCGGACGGACGCAGATGCACAATCTCACCGTTATCGAAAATCAGCCGCAGGCCGTCGGTCAAATCGCGTCGGGCAACCGTACCCAACTCATTGCCCCACAATTTTTGATAAGCTTCGTCGTCGCTTTGCAAGCTGTCCAACAATACCTTGCTATTGGCAAGCGGAAAATCCTGCAAGCGGTCGCTGGCGGTATAACGTTGCGGCAAACCGGCAAGCAGATCAGATACTTTACCGCCCTGTTGACGGGCCATCGCCAATACCGCCAAGGCGGGCAACACCGCATCTCGAGTCGGCAGCGCGGCCAAGGCTTGTCCGCCGACCATTAAACCATTGCCCACCAAAAAACCGCCGTTGGCTTCGAAACCGACTACGCTCAAACTACCGTTAGCCTGCATCTGCTCCATACCGGCAATTACGTACGGCGAACCGATACGGGTGCGTATCACCTGCCGAAACAGCCCTGATGCTTCGATCGCGGTATTGCAGCTCACCGGAGTAACCACAGTATCCGCGCCTAAAAAATGCGCGCACAGCAAGCCGACGATATCGCCGCGCAGCCAATTACCGGTCTCATCGGCAATCAGCGGCCGGTCGCCGTCGCCATCGGTAGAGATAATCGCGTCCAGACGATGCTCAGCCGCCCAGGCTAGTCCGCGTTGACGGTCTTCTTCACTGACCGCTTCGGTATCGAGAGGCACAAAAGTATCGGTGCGCCCCAAACCGATTACATCCGCGCCCAATGCAGTCAGCACATCACGCAAGCAGTCGCGTGCCGCGCTGGAATGTTCATAAACTCCGACTCGCCAACCGCTCAGTAAATCGACGGCAAACAGGCTGGTGTAACGTTGTTGGTATTGCTGCAAGGCAATAGGGTTAACGGTCGGCAATACCGTATCGTCGGGAACGGCTTCCGACTCGATCTCCGCCTGAGTGATGGCTATTTCATCGGCTTTGCTGATTTCGCCTTCGGCCCGATAAAACTTGATGCCGTTGCGATCGAATGGAATATGGCTACCGGTCACCATAATGGCGGGTATGCCTTGCGCCAACGCGTACAAAGCCAGCGCCGGGGTGGGCAGCACACCGCAAAAATCCACCTCGCAACCGGCTTGGAGGATACCGGCCGTGCAAGCGCGAACGATAGTTGGGCTGGACGGACGCAAGTCCATGCCCAAAGCGATTTTTTGCCCCGGGTTAGCAAGGCCCAGGCCGTGTAAAAACGCTAAAGTATAAGCGCTACAGATCTGATCGGTCATTTGGCTAACCAGCCCGCGCGCGCCGCTGGTGCCGAATGCCACGCCGCTCTCGGCCATCATTTGTTGGATATTGATTTTTGTCATAACGTATTAACGTATTAAAGTTGTAAAAGTGGATGCATATGTTTATCTACCCTACTACAAAAACGTGGGCAAAAAAGCCTATCCATTCGGCTAAATCTCCACCATCCTATTCTGATCGAATCGGGGGACGATTTTTATACCAGCATAACCTCTGGGATTACACAATATTCTGGCTCCTGCTAGCCGATAATCCATCTGGCTGTGGACATGGCCGTGGATCCAGGCCGCAATCTCGTATTCATGTAGCAAGGGCTTCATATCATTACAATAAGCCAGTTTCTTAAGCGTATGAGCCGAGCCGTTCCAGCTCCATAAAGAAGGCGCATGATGAGTTACCACGACGGTTTTTCCCGGAAACGGCCGGGCTAATTCCTGTTCCAGCCATGTCTTTGAGCTTCGATGTAAAAGACTGAACTGTTCCGCGTCAAACGGCTGTTCGGCAAATTGAATCCTCTGGAAATCATTTAAGGTCTTACCTAAATCTTCTGCTTTTTTATCGCCTTCAACAAACAGATCGGCCCAGAGCGTACAGCCTAAAAAACGCACACCTTGAAATATAAAACAATCGTTCTCAAGAAAATGGATATTGCTGTCTGCGCATTGCTGACGGATCAGCTGAAGCGTTTGTTGGTATTCCTGAGTATAAAATTCGTGATTACCGGCGACGTAAATGACAGGTTTATTCAACGTTTGCAGCCAATCTATACCTTGTGTACTGATGCCGATATCGCCGGCTGCGACAATGATATCGGCGTCATTATTCGGGGCTTTCAGTAATCCGAACTCCAAATGTATATCGGAAAAATAATTTATCCTCACACTAAACTCTACTTAATGACTTGTATCGGCGTATAATTTAACAACATTTTCAGATAACTGTAACCTTTCCAAAAAGATTTCGTATATGTCTATTAGCCTTAGAAAAATCACTCATCAAGTTTTAATCGGCGACGTTAAAGTCGGCGGCGGCGCGCCAATCGTTGTTCAATCGATGACGAATACCGATACCGCCAATATTACGGCAACCGTTAACCAAATCATCGAATTGGCGGCCGCCGGTTCCGAACTGGTCCGCATCACCGTCAACTCCGAAGAAGCGGCGGCGGCCGTAGCCGAAATTCGTAATCAACTGGATAAAAAAGGCAACTCGACTCCGATCGTCGGCGACTTCCATTTTAACGGCCACAAACTGCTGGAAAAATACCCGGACTGCGCTCAGGCTCTAGATAAATACCGCATTAATCCGGGCAACGTAGGACGTGGTAAAAGCCGCGATCCGCAATTTCAGCAAATGATCGAGTTTGCCTGCCGATACGACAAACCGGTACGCATCGGCGTCAACGGCGGCAGCTTGGATCCAGCGGTGTTGACCCGCTTACTGGATGAAAACAGAAGCCTGCAAACACCCGAGCCTTTGGCTGCCGTCACCCGCAAAGCCATCGTGCTGTCCGCCCTTGAAAGCGCTGCCAAAGCCGAAGAACTTGGGCTTGGTAAAAACAAAATCATTTTGTCCTGCAAGATCAGCAACGTGCAGGAACTGATCAATATCTATCAAGACCTTTCCAGCCGTTGCGATTACGCATTGCATCTGGGACTGACCGAAGCCGGCATGGGCTCTAAAGGCATCGTCTCTTCAGCCGCCGCCTTATCGGTATTAATGCAACAAGGCATCGGCGACACCATCCGTATCTCGCTGACACCGGAGCCCGGCGCATCCAGAACCCAAGAAGTCATTGTCGGCCAGGAAATTCTGCAAACCATGGGTTTTCGATCATTCACCCCGATGGTTATTTCCTGCCCCGGTTGCGGCCGCACCACCAGCGATTATTTCCAAAAACTGGCGATGGATATTCAAAGCTATTTACGCGACCAAATGCCGGTATGGCGTACTCAATATCCGGGTGTTGAAGCCATGGAAGTGGCGGTCATGGGTTGCGTGGTTAACGGTCCCGGCGAAAGCAAAAACGCTAATATCGGCATCAGCCTGCCCGGCACCGGCGAATCCCCGGTAGCACCGGTTTATGAAGATGGCGAAAAAACGGTTACATTGAAAGGCGATAGGATTGCCGAAGAGTTTCAGGAAATCGTGCAACGCTATATTGAAACTCACTACGCGCCGTAAACGACTCCGATGATGCTAGGTTAAATTATTGTTCCTTATTAAGGAGTTAATATGACTAATTCAGCATTTGTATTGCCCGACTCCATACTCACGCCCGAAGCTTACCTATTGTCGGAAAACGACAATAATACCGGCATCCGGCATGAGTATGTGAACGGGCTTGTCTACGCAATGACCGGGGCCAGTCGTAATCATAATCGCTTGGTACGTCGCCTTATGACTCGTCTGGACCTGCATTTGCAAGGCACCCGTTGCGAGCCGTTTCAATCGGACATGAAAGTAAAAATTAAACGCGGCGACGATGTACGTTTTTACTACCCGGATGTGCAAGTTGCCTGCGAGGAAGAAACCGACCGTTATTACAACGAGCAGCCTTGCTTGATTGTCGAAGTGCTGTCCGATTCAACTCAGCGAACCGATCGCACCGAAAAATTCCTGGCTTATCAAACGATTGAACGTTTACAAGAGTATGTCCTACTGTCTCAAGACTCCCCTTACCTGGAAATCTACCGCCGACGAACTGAATGGCAGCGCGAAAGTTTCTCCGAAAAACAGAGCGTTACATTGGAATCAGTTAATTTGACGTTGGCGGTTGAGGAGCTTTATCTATAAAACTCCGTAACGTGGGTTACAACCGTATTGATACAAACCGCCAAGGCGCGTCTTTTGGCGCCGTAACCCAACGTATTCCCCTGTAAAATTATTGCTCTAACATTTCCGCCTGTTTTTTCTTGTCGCCGTTGACACAAAAGCCGCATAACATAATGTAATCCCTGAGATTGCATGTATTTTGGCTTCCTAAATGAACTATGGTAACTTACCTGCGCCGTTGGCTATGCTTTATTAAAAAACCCGGCTGATGCGGCATCAGCCATAACAATAACCTGAATAATGAGTAGTTGGCTTGATTACAACACAACTTGAGAGGATAAAAATGTCTAAGAAAATAATAAGAAAACGGCTCCCAGCAAAACTGGCGAGCCTGGCGATTCTCGGAGCAATAGCTGCGCCGGTCGCTGTTTTAGCCGATGGCGCACCATTGCAGCTACCGCAGTCGGTTAGTTCCGACCCGCAAACGAAATCTTTAAAAGTTGAGCTGGAAGTTAAATCCGAGGCCTATACGTTGACCGGACCATCGCCGACACCGAATAGCTCAACCCAAAACAATCCGGTAGTAAAAGCGCGGGGCATCAAGCTGACCGACAGCGAACCCAAGGCATCTCAAGCCAACGGATTTCTGGTTGGCACCACATTGCGTATCCGACCCGGCGACAAATTGGATGCCAAGCTGATCAACAGCCTCAGCTACAGCGAATCCGAGGGCGACGGCAGCCATAGCATGACCAATCCGCACGGTTTCGATGTCATCAACCTGCACACACACGGTTTGCATGTATCCCCCAACAGCCCAAGCGACAATGTATTGCTCAGCATTTATCCGCAAGACACTCCGTTCGCACCTCTAGACCAATGCCGTCAGGAAAGCGGCGACGCAAACTGCGTAACCGGACATTTCAAATATTCATACGCTATCCCCGACAATCACCCATCAGGCACATACTGGTACCACGCCCACAAACACGGCGCGGTATCCATGCACTTGGCCGACGGTTTCGCTGGAGCTTTGATCATAGAAGATCCCAAACACGGATTGGAAAGCTTACCGGCCGTAAAGGCTGCTCAAGAGCAAATTCTGATGCTTCAGGAAGTCCAATACGATGGAACCCACAGCGGCACCGCTTCCGATCCCTATCAAATTACCTGTATGAGTGTTTATGGCAATAATACAGGCTGCGCTTTCGGTGGCTCACCACTACCTTCGCCCCAAATCGTCAATAACGCTCTTTCAGTCAACGGTCAATTCCAGCCTTCCATTTCGATGCGCACCAATGAGGCTCAGCTTTGGCGTGTCGTCAACGCTACTATCGGCAATGTAGTACCGATGTGTTTACTGCCCCTGAACGGGACTACCGCGCCCTCGCCCGCTTCCTATGTACTGGCGACCGACGGCGTACCATTGCAACGCCCTACCGCAAGTACTACCGATTTGCCTGTACTCATCGGTAATACGCCGGTGGCTAACCCTGCCAACGGCAATGACATACTGAACAACGAGCTCCTGTACATGGCGCCGGGACAGCGCTTGGACCTGGTGGTCAAAGCCCCCGCCAAACCGGGCACTTACGGTTTATACGATTCCTCAGTTGCAGGCGCAGGCCTTCTAATCGGGCAATTATGCCAAGCATCGGCATACGCCAATGCAACGCCGATTCTTACCGTATCGGTAACCGATTCCGCGAGCGAAATAGCCTATAACATGGCTATTCCATCTCAAGCCGAACTTAACAAACTGACGGCGCCGAAGACCATCACCGAAGAGCAAAGTCCGCAGTTACCAACCCAGGGCGTGACCTACGGCTTTACCACCAACACGTATGCGAGCAAAGACGGCGGCGCTTCAGTGGTCAACGGCAGAGTGTTCAACCCTATCCGAAGCCAACGCAACCTTGTCTTGAATCAAGTGGATAAATGGGCCATACAAAGTGCGGTCGATACTCATATGTTTCATATCCACATCAACTCGTTTCAATTGGTATCGCGAGGCCAGCTGAAATATCCGTTCCCGGTTTGGCGCGATACCTTGCTGGTCAATTGCGCCGGTGTCGCCAAAAGCGGCGGTTGTTCATTCCCCGGCGGACTGACGGGAACTACTCCGTTAAACAATTACGGCGAAGTCGTGCAGTTCCTACAACAACCCTTGGACTACACCGGTTCTCTGGTAGAGCATTGCCATAATGTCAACCACGAGGACAACGGCATGATGGAACTGGTGGAGATATTACCTTCCAGCCAGGGCAAGAAAGCAAAGTCAGATAACCCGCATAAAGTTCATAACCATTAATTTAAAAGCCGCAGATGCGCGTTAATCGGGAACGTTCAGCGCGTATCTATGTTTTTTCGATAAAAAATATCATGCAAATTCTGGGCAAGCTGCTGCCGTCGATCACTGGCCGCTAATATCGCGCTCCCGGATGTCCGCTCTTATCAATGAGGGCTGCTGGCTTGGTCGTAACTGCCGCTCGCGATGCCAGAAAATTCTCGCGTAGAGCCGGTATTCGGCTGCTTTATCCCGATTATTGACATGCTACTTGGGAATAGCCACTATAATAGGCAGGGCGGTGATAAGGCCCCATCCAAGAATTGTTCGCGTCCACTATGGACTGCGGCCGTTTATATTTTGAATATTCATGCTATCAGGCAACTAGACGAGCATTGTCGGCATTTGTCTTGTCCTCGCAGCAAATAGTGAGGCCATATGGCGAACACCACCCGCGACCGCTTCATCCTATTCGCCACTGCCGGATACACCATTTTGGCGTTGGCGTGGATTATGTTGTCCGACCAATTGTTATCGGTTTTCGCTGATATTGAATCCGTCGTCTGGATGTCGACTGCCAAAGGCGTGTTTTTCGTCATTGCCACTGCCGCGCTGTTTTTTCTTGCATTGCGTGCAGTCCCTACAGCCGGCGTTACTGGCCGGGTGACGCTTCAAGGTGCCTTAGCCAGCGGATTGACATCGGAACGGAGGGCGACGCGTTGGCTGATGTATGCATTCGCAGTGGCGATCACGCTAGCCATGCTGGTGGTGCGCGAAAGCATTGCATCTTCCATTGGCAACCGGCCGCTACTGATCCTGCTCATGTTGCCGATCATCCTCAGCGCTTTTCTTGGCGGCCTCGGCCCCGGTCTTCTGGCAACCGCCCTAGCCGCGCTCGGTGTCGACTACTTCGGGCTACCAACGCTACACAGCTTACGCATCACTTTCAGCCAGGATTTATTCCAATGGAGCTTGCTGATTACTAACGGCGTGGCAGTCAGCCTGCTCAGCGAAAGGCTTCGACAGTCGCGAATGAAGGCCGAACTCGATCGGCATCTGCTTGACGCAGTGATTTCCAGCACGTCGGACGCGGTATTCGTCAAGGATACGCAAGGCCGCTACCAGTTAGCCAATGAAGCGACCGCCGACTTGATCGGCAAGGCGACCGAAGAAATCATCGGCCACGACGACAACGCCCTCTTTCCGGAATTTTCGGCCAAGGAAATCATGGCATCCGATCAGGCGACCCTATCTGCCGGCTGTAATCTAACGCTCGAGGAACGTATTTCCACCCTTGACGGCAAGCAGCGGATTTTTCTAATCACCAAAGGACCGATTTTCGATGGTGAAGGACGCGTTTCCGGCCTTTTCGGTATCGCTCGCGACATTACCGAGCGGATTAGGGATGAGACCGAACGTTTCCGCCTCAGCGAAGCAGTTCGTCAATCGCCGCAACCGATTGCGCTTGCCGACTCCCGGATTCTTATCAGTTATGTCAATCCCGCATTCACTCAGTTGTTTGGATATCAGCAAGAGGACTTGGTGGGCCAACCCATTAGCCGTCTGCTGCCATCAACAGACTTCGCGACAATACAACAAGCTGAAATTACTCGCCACCTTGCCGAATTTAATGTCTGGTCGGGCGAAGTTGATCGACGGGCGCAAGATGGCACCATTATTCACCTCGCCGCCAATTTTGGTGTGATTCGAGATAATAAAGGCGAATTGCTCGGGTTTCAGGCCTGCTACCTCGATCTGCGACCGCAACTGGAGCGGGAAGAATTACGGCGTAATCTTTCCTTGGCCGAGGAGCAAACACTGGCAAGTAATCACGCACGCACGCGAGTGGAACGCAGATTGAATCATCGCGAATCCACATTTCGCAGCATGCTCGATAACATGCTGGAGGGATGCCAGATTATTGCTTTCGATTGGCGCTATCTCTATATCAATGATGCCGCTCAAACTCAAAACCGGCGGCCCAATGATGAGCTTCTGGGCAGGACAGTGATGGAATGCTGGCCCGGCATCACAGAAACAGAAGTCTTTGCTTTGGAAAAAAACTGCATGGAGCAGCGGACGATTCAATCATCTGAAATCATCTTCACTTTTTCAGATGGCAGCCAAGGATGGTTCAAGGTGACCGCTCAACCCATTCCCGAGGGAATAGCCGTTTATTCCGAGAATATTAGTGCGCGCAAGCAGGCCGAGGAGCAGCTGAACCAGTTAAACCAGCAACTTGAGGCGAAAGTCGAGGTGCGCAGCCGGGAGATCCTTGATCTCTACGATCAGGCTCCCTGCGGCTATCATTCACTCTCTCCTGACGGCACGATTATCCGCGTCAACAAGACCGAGCTCGATTTATTGGGTTACACCCTAGACGAATACCAGGGGCATCGTATTGTCGAGTTCATGACGCCCGAAAGCGTTGAAATATTCCGGCAGAACTTTGCCGAATTCAATCGCACCGGCCGTGTGCGTAATCTTGAGTTAGATTTTTTCCGCAAAGACGGCAGCATTCTACCATTCCTGGTCAGTAGCGACTTAGTGCGCGATGCCCAAGGTCAGCCCCATCACACGCGCAGTACATTAATCGATAACAGCGAGCGCAAGGCGCGACAACAAAAGATCCTCGATCTCAATAAATTCCTCAATGAGGTCTTGGAAGTGTTACCGTTCGGTGTGGTAGTCTACGATGAGCAGCGCCGGGCTATTCTGAACAACACACTGTTTGGCTCGCTCTTGGACTACCCGCCTGAGCTGAGCGAGAAAAAACCCTTGCTATTTGCGGATTTGATCCGCTTCAACTTTGACCGGGGGGATTATCCCAAGCGTCAATTTGAAGAGGTCCTGGCCAAATTCGTCCACCTGATGGAGACCCGCCAAACAATATGTTTCGTGCGTCAACAGGCCAACGGCGTCTTTCTGGAAATCCGCGGCCAACCCATATCCAACGGCTGGACCCTGCTCACCTATACGGATATCACGGCGCATAAGCTTGCCGAGCAATCGCTCGAAACCGCCAGGCACATAGCCGAGGCCGCCACCAGCGCCAAGAGCGCTTTCATCGCCAACTTGAGTCACGAGATCCGCACTCCGATGAACGCGATCCTTGGCTTGGCTTACCTGCTCGAAAAAGCCGAGTTGCCGGGCGATGCCAACGAACTGGTCCGCAAGATCCGTATGGCCGGCCGTTCGTTACTGGGCATCATCAACGACATCCTCGATTTTTCCAAGATTGAGTCCGGCAAACTGGAGATCGAGCTGGCGCCTTTCCGCCTCGGCGACGTGCTCGATAACCTGTCCACCATCATGTCCGCCAACGCCGGCGAGAAAGAACTGGAGCTCATCATATCCCCACCGCCGAGTAAAACGAGTCAGCTGCGCGGTGATGCGCTACGATTGGAACAGGTATTGATCAACCTGACCAGCAATGCCATCAAATTCACTGAACGCGGCCATGTGGCGATGTCCATCAGTGTCGTCGCCGAGGACGACAAGCAGGTTACGCTACGTTTTGCGGTGCGCGATACCGGCATGGGCATTCCTCTTGAAAAGCAGCAGGAAATCTTTGCCCCATTCTCGCAAGCGGATGGCTCGACCAGTCGCCGTTTCGGCGGCACCGGACTCGGACTGACCATCAGCCGCCGACTGGTAGCCAGTATGGGCGGTGAGTTGAAGGTAACCAGCGTGCAGGACAGCGGCAGCGAATTCTGGTTCGTCCTGACCTTTGAGCGGGGTCAGGACGCCTGGATCGCGGCTCCGGAAATGGCTCACCTCGCCGTCCTGATCGCCGACGACAACCCGATAGCCCGCGAGGCGTTATGCAACATTGTCGATGGGCTGGGCTGGAAAGCGACCGCTGTAAGCTCAGGAGAAGCCGCTGTGCTGCACATACAGACAAAACAAGAACAGCGAGGACCACGGGAGGTACTGCTGCTCGACTACAAAATGTCCGGCATGGACGGACTCGTTACGGCAAGGACGATCCGTCATGAGATCAAAGAAGCCCATGATCCGATCATTATCATGGTCACGGCCTATTCGAATAACAATCTGCTCGACCATCCGGACAGCTACCTTGCTGACGCCGTGCTGAGCAAGCCGGTCACGCCATCGAGCCTCTACAACACCGTCGCCCGCGCCATGCGGGTGCGACAAGGCGGCGAAGAGCAAGTGCCGAGTCGTTCCGGACTGCGTCTGGCCGGTCTACGGATACAGGTTGTCGACGACAGCGAAATCAACCGTGAAGTGGCGCAACGCATCTTCGTTGGCGAAGGCGCTGCCGTCATCCTCGCCAACGATGGTCGACAAGCCGTAGATTGGCTGCAAGCCCATCCGACCGAGGTCGATATTGTACTGATGGACGTGCAGATGCCGGTCATGAACGGCTATGAAGCTACCCGCCAGATCCGACGAGTACCTGCCTTGGCAGAATTGCCGGTGATTGCTCTCACCGCCGGCGCCTTCATGGAACAACAGGAATTGGCCAATGAAGCGGGAATGAACAGTTTCATCGCCAAGCCTTTTGATGTGGACGCCGCTATCGCTCTGATCATCAAGCTCACGGGACGAGTATCCCAGATCACCACAACCGAAAAGACAGCGCCTCTCCCGATGTTCCACGCTATCGACCAAGACCTTCCAGGACTGGCGGTCGGACACGGCCTGACCCTCTGGAGAAATCCATCGGCCTATCGGCAATACCTGCGCAAATTCGCGCGTGATTACGCAGATGTCGCGCAACAGATGGCCCGCTTAGACAGAACCGAGGCAGCAGCGCTGGCGCACAAGCTAAAGGGGGCATCAGGCTTTCTGGCACTTCAAGAGGTCGCCGCGCTGGCCGGTGAGGTGGATCAGGCGCTTCATGCAGGAGAAAATCCGGCCGACAGCCTGATGCGATTACAATCGGCTCTGGACACGGCATTGGAGTCGATCGAGCGTTATGCACCGCTCGACATTCACGCTGACAATATTCAATTCGACGCGATCGATCCCGAGCAGCTCGCCCCGCTGCTCAGCCGGATGCTCACAGCATTCAACACCGATAGCCCCGCTGCGGTCAGATCCATCATAGCTGAGCTGGGCAGGCTGCTGCCGCCCGCTCGTCTTAAGGCACTCCACATTGCCATCGAAAACTTTGATTTTCGTGGCGGCGAGGCTGCGACGCGTGCACTGGCCAACGAACTTAATATTTCATTAGGCACCTAATGATGCCGAACGGTCCGATCCTAATTGTCGATGACGAACCCCAAAATCTCGCGGCGTTGGAACAGATACTATCGGCCAAATACTCATGGGTCTTTGGCCGCAATGGCGCCGAAGCGCTAACGATATGATAGCTCTCTTATATCTACACGTTTATGCCGCGACTGGTTTCAACATCGAAGTTTTCCCCACCATAATATCCACCGCTTTCAATAACCTTTTAAAAACAGATTGTTGAAGATAAGGAATATTATGTTTTTTGCACAACGCCATCACTTTTGGCTGCACTTTTTGATATTGACTTAATGGCATATCCGGCCACAAATGATGCTCGACTTGGTAATTCAACCAGCCGTAAAAAAAATCATTCAAATTAGAACCCGTTGGATAGTTCACCGATCCTAAAATCTGCCGCAGATAAAATTCACCTTTGCTTTTGGCTTTTTGGTCAAACATCATCACATCATCTCCGGCATGATTTGGGATCATCACCAGAAAACTGTGCATATTGGTGAAAATTTCCGCCAGAATTGAATTAAGTAATACGCTAATGACGGCAAAACTTCCTAAGGGTAAAAACAGCAAAGGCAACAATACGAAGCGATAGGCAATATAAGGCAAAATACTTTGCAGCCAGAAGGCTCTACCCTGTTGGGTAAACAGACTCCACGCACCGATGCGGGTCATCACAGGTTTAGGTTCACCCTGCTGTCTGGCGGAATTTAAGTGTAATTCCTTATGGGTTCTGGGCGTGTAATAAACCAATTTCCATATCCCGGAAAAAAACGCCACAATCACGTAGCGTTGCCATATCGGCAGGCTTGATTGTCTTAGCCATTCCATATTGTGTTGCGCATTATTGGGGTCGGCTTTTTCACCCAAACTGTAATGATGCAATACGTCATGCTCATGATGCCAGCCCGCGACAGTAAACCAGTCAGGCCAA
The DNA here is from genome assembly GCF_036845245.1 of Methylobacter sp. Classification (NCBI taxonomy): domain Bacteria; kingdom Pseudomonadati; phylum Pseudomonadota; class Gammaproteobacteria; order Methylococcales; family Methylococcaceae; genus Methylobacter; species Methylobacter sp. The sequence goes on along the minus strand of NZ_DAIUEH010000057.1, from coordinate 1,510 downwards.
TCCATAAAGCGTCGCCAACCTTGTGCGAATTTTTTGCTGGTGTAATTTTTATCGACACCTTCAACTTTATCGTAGGCCCTATGAACAATCGGGTGTCCCACTTGTGTCCAGCGCGTGAAACTGCCTTGACTGATTAACAGCGCGGAAATCGGATTGGGGAAAATCCAAGCCGTGGCATAGCCAAGGAGGGAACAAATTTTCCCCCAGCGTTCCATTTTTGTTAAATGCTCAAAATCGTCAATACTGATATTGGCTAAAGCTTGTTGGTGAATTTCGCTGATGTCCTTGGCTAATTGCTCACGATCTACCGATTGATAACTGTGTAAACTCAAAACGTGCTGCCCCTGTAAGTGCAATGGTGGGAGGTTGAATAACTTCGCTACTGCTTGTGAAGTTTGGGAGGGTTAAAAACAACCGCACAGAATAGGGCCTTATTGGTTAATTTCCAAATTATATTATCGTTCCATCGCTTTGTGACTCTGTCCTCAGTTAGCTGTCGGCCTTGGTCGGTAGTGCGAGAGTTACAAAATAGACAGTCCGCTTTCCGTGAATACGCTACCGTTCGACAACCTGATTTGACTGACTCTTTTGGCTTAAAAGCCGCTGTTCAAATATAACATTGTTGTTCGGAACGTAACTTTGTAGAGCGGACTTAAGCCCGCACAAACAGAGCCTTAAATTTTCCTCTGCACGGATTTTTAAAGCGTACTTTGTGAGATTTATTCTTACATGTTGCGCGATGATTGGAGCGTTGCTGTTTCGGCTCATTTAGAGCACATAATGAATCGGCCCTACCAATCCCCATGCCTGCCATGTTCTTCAATGAATTTACCTATCCCTGTCGACTCACTGGTTATTTCAAAAAAGAATACTTCTGGCTTTTCCGCTTTTGATTCAAATCCTTCAACCGCAACTTCAAATTCTGTAGCTTCTTGTATTAAATTATCGTCTTCATCATATTCGGCGTTAAGCCCATAGCAATCGCCGTAAACGCCATGAATAAGGTTGTCGTAAACAGCCAAATAACGATCGTCATCTGACGGATAATCCTCCTCAGGGGTCCATGCAGCAAATGGTGTTTGATGCAACTTCGCAAAACTTTTAGCTATTTGTATTTTTTGGCTATCACTGATCATTTTTGTTTACGGTTAGTTATTGGTGGATTGACTGGCATCATTAATGACCTGATGCATCGGCAAGATCCGGTCAGGGTTACCCTCGTTCCCACGCAGTGTGTGGGAACGAGGGCGTATTGTATAAGGCGATGGCTGTGCGTAGCGCGGCAGGAACGGACAACTTCGGTGCGCACATTTTACCCTATATGCCAAGGTACAGCTGAATTTACTATGCCGGCATTGGGCAATTACAAAGCACAATAATCGGCTTGTGCCCATTGCATCAGCCGATAATCAACGCTCTGTGCTGTGCTCTCTACGCTGTCCAGCATAAACGATCGCAAGGTCGAGTAGCCCCAAGGAACTGCCCCTTGAGGCTCTCACAGAACCGGACG
>NZ_DAIUEH010000056.1:0-33016 GCF_036845245.1 Methylobacter sp. | reverse complement strand
CATAACGCCAACTATAACCTATATCTAATGCTATTAATGCAATTAAACACTAGCTGCCTTGGTGCTGTTTGTGGCTTTTACGCTTCGCGCGGAGGAAGCCAATACAGCCGAACGCTGGCCTTGGTATGGTGAATGGGAGCAAGCTCGTTTCGCTGCATTTTCTCCTCTTGTCCAGAGTCTGCTTAAGCGCGATGAAGCGGATGCGATTCGTTTGATCGAAAACGGCGCCAAATTGGACGATAGGGTGACTGAGAACGAAATTCGCCGCATGGCTGAGCCGCATGTGAAAATAGCTTACGTCGGCGGGGAGCCGAAAGCCGATTACCCGCTGGTCATACTGGCGACTGTGGCCGATCTGCCCCGCGTGGTGGCCGCCATCGGTGAACGAATGCCAGCCGCTCTTGCGGTCAGCGATCCAAGAGGCAGTACTGCACTGACTTGGGCCGCAGCTTCCGGGCATACAGAGGTGGCTAAAGTGCTGCTTGCGCATGGCCTCGATCCCTTGCATATTGACAACGATAACTACACGCCCCTGTCAATGGCGGTATATAAGAAAAAAGCCGAAGTAGTACGTCTGCTGATTGCGGCAATCTCCCCTGAACGCTATCGTCAGGTTGAAGTAGCCGAGCGGGTCTGGGTGGCCTCCTATTTAAGCGATACCGACACACTGCGCGAACTTCTTGAGGCCGGTGTACCTCCAAATTATATTTCGCCTCAGGGTAACACCGCATTGATCAGCGCTGTGCTTGATATGAATCTGGAACGGGTGCAATTGTTGCTCAATCATGGAGCCACGGTGGATATGCATCGCTATAGAGGGCGAAATATTTTTGATATTGCCGAGGCCAATTTGACGAAGGGAACGGAAGATACCAAGGAAATTTATCGACTGATTCAAGCAGCGCCGCGTACTGCAAGCGGTTGGGAAAAACCTGCTGAGGCGCAACAGATGGAAATTTTCTTGAAGATAATTGAAGGAAAAAATCCGTAACGCAATATAACCAACTAGGGAGAGTTCAGAACTTCTTTTTTGCGTAACATCAGGCATCAGATAGCAGGAAACAATACAATAAATGCTTGGTTATATGCGAGTTTGCAAGATTTCCTTTTTTAATCATTACAAAGTAGATAAAATTACTGGGTCTTTATTTATTAGGTGATTATCAGCATGAGCGTTATAGAAAGAATTAAAGACCAGATTGAAAATAATCAGGTTGTTTTATACATGAAAGGGTCACCGGATTTTCCTCAATGCGGCTTTTCCGGCCAGACGGTGCAAGTATTGGGAGCTTGCCATGCCAAATTTATGTACGTTAATATTTTTGAGGATCCTGAACTGCGTGAGGCGCTTAAAGAATATTCGCACTGGCCGACTTATCCCCAACTTTATATCGGCGGTGAGCTGGTCGGCGGTTGCGATATCGTTATCGACCTGTACCAGAAAGGTGAGTTGGCAAAGATGCTGGCCGCTGTTGATGCGATAGAAGAATAATTAATGGCACACGGATGACACTAGCGTCATCCGTGTGCCGGTTTTATTATCAATTATCGAGGGATTCCAGCTGTTTCCAGCGGTTGACTATCATACAGAACAGTTCGGCTGTTTTTTCGGCGTCATAAAGCGCCGAGTGTGCTTTCTCGTTATCCCAGTCTAATCCGGCTGCTTGGGCCATTTTCGCCAGTACGGTCTGTTGATAGACCAATCCTCCCAATGTCGCGGTATCGAAGGTGCTGAACGGATGAAAAGGACTGCGTTTTATTTGAGTTCGTTGAATCGCGGCATTCAAGAAGCCGATGTCAAAAGCCGGGTTGTGACCCACCAAAATGGCTCGGGTGCAATTGTTGCGTTTGACGGCCTCTTTTATGGGCTTAAACAGCATATGCAGCGCGTCTTTCTCGTCAATCGCCATCCGGAACGGGTGGTGCGGATCAATTTTATTAAACTTGAGGGCTGCTTCGTCCAGTTCGGAGTTCTTAAAAGGAATGACGTGTGTTGTGTAACGTTCGGTAATTTCCAAGTCACTGTTGCTGTTAAGCTCGACAATCACGGCGGCAATTTCCAGTAATGCGTTTTTTTTGGGATTAAAACCGGCGGTTTCAATGTCGATGACTACCGGGAGAAAACCTCGGAAACGTTTGTCTAAGGGAATTACAGGTGTATCCATTTTGTGAGTTATGCCAAGATGTATCGAAATGATGGGGGATAAGTGCGATGACGTATGGTATGTTACGCGAAAATTTGCTCATAATGAAAATAATAGCGTTGGGGAGAGGATGTAATGCAACAGAAAAAACTGATTACTCGACTCGGATGTCTTGTTTTATTGGTTATGTTTGAAGGATGTGCAACGACTGCGAGAGATCCCAAAGATCCGTTCGAAAGTTGGAATAGAGGCGTCCAAACGTTTAACGATAAATTTGATGATTATGCAATGAAGCCTCTCGCCAAGGGATATCAGTGGATAACGCCTTCATTCGTTGATCGCGGCGTAACCAATTTTTTTAGCAATATTAATGACATCGGCGTAACCATTAATGATCTGTTCCAGTGCAAGATATCGCAAACAGGCATGGATGGTGCGCGTTTTATTGTCAATACTACGGCCGGTGTTGCCGGTTTTGTCGATGTCGCGGCGATGATAGATTTGCCTAAACATAATGAAGACTTTGACCAAACAATGGGTGTTTGGGGTGTGCCTTCCGGTCCTTACCTGGTGTTGCCGTTTTTCGGGTCAAGTTCTCCCCGCGGCGTCGGTGGATTGATTGGCGACGCGGCGATGAATCCTATTAGCTATCTTGACAGCGGTGTTATTAGCGGTTCACTGTTTGGGTTGAATGCCGTTGATCTGAGAGCAGATAATTTGACTAATGTAAAAGTGGCGACGGAAGCGGCTGTAGACCGGTATGCGTTTTTTAAAAGTGCTTATTTTCAACAGCGTGAGTATCTGATTCACGATGGCAATATGCCGGAAGGATCGGATCTACTGGATATTGATGAAGAAATGAATAACGATAACTCGGCTCCGGTTAAGCCCTATTAAAGTAAGGTGAAAAAGCGGGAAAACACGTTGTTATCTTAAAAAGTAGGGCGCGCACGGGGTGTGCCTTTTGTTCAGGCCGGGATTAACATAGACACTTCCTCTAGCCTTGTGCGGCAGGTCCACGCTATGTGTCTTTTGCGGGTTACCGCAACTTCCAGCTCAACTCTTCAGTCGCCTTCAGCGGCGTAATGGATAGGTCATTTTGTCCGTAAACGGATGGTACTTTCCAGGCGATTTTTTCCAGCGTGACTGACCCTGAATTTCTGGGTAGCCGGTAAAAATCGGCGCCGTAAAAACTGGCGAAACCTTCCAGTTTGTCTAGTGCATCTACCCGTTCAAATGCTTCCGCGTAGAGTTCCAATGCCGCATGAGCGCTGTAACAGCCTGCACAGCCGCAGGCGGTTTCTTTTAATGAAGTCAGGTGTGGCGCGCTGTCCGTACCCAGAAAGAATTTCGGGTTGCCGCTGGTTGCGGCTTTAACTAATGCCAAGCGATGCGATTCGCGCTTGATAATCGGCAAGCAGTAGTGATGTGGCCTGATGCCGCCCGCCAGAATTGCATTGCGGTTAAACAGCAAATGTTGCGGGGTGATGGTTGCGGCAATATTAGAGCCGGAATCTTGTACAAACTGCACGGCTTCGGTCGTGGTCACATGTTCGACCACAATGCGCAAGCCGGAGAAGTTATTGGCGATGTCGGTTAGGCAAGTATCGATAAACACCCGTTCCCGGTCGAAAATATCGCAGGCATCATCGGTGACTTCGCCATGGATCAGTAACGGGATATCCAGCTGTTCCATTGCCGACAGTAACGGATAAACAGCCTTGATATCGGCAACGCCGGAATCGGAGTTGGTGGTGGCGCCTGCCGGATAAAGTTTAAAGGCGTGGATATGTTCGGATTCGGCGGCTTTTTTGATTTCATCCACGGTCGTCGAACCGGTTAGGTAAAGCGTCATCAGCGGCGTAAAATCAAGACCTTCCGGAACCGCTTGCAGAATTTCTTCCCGATAAGCCAAGGCCTGAGCCACCGTCGTAACAGGCGGTTTGAGGTTGGGCATGATGATGGCGCGGGCAAATTGCCTGGCGGTATGCGGCAGAACAGTTTGTAAAACCGCGCCTGTTCTGACGTGTAAATGCCAGTCATCCGGTTTTGTGATGGTTAATGTTTTCATTATCGGAGGTAAATTCTGTAAAATAGGCGGCTATTCTATAGTAAGTGCCTTGAAAAATTAAACACAGCACTTATCGTGGTTATTATTTTTGTTATCGGAGCGGTAAATGCCAATATACGAGTACCAATGTCAGTCATGCGGCCATGAGCATGAAGCTTTACAAAAACTCAGCGCTGAGCCTCTAGTGACCTGTCCAGCCTGTAACAAGCCGGAGTTAATGAAAAAAATTTCTGCGGCCGGATTCAGATTAAAAGGCAGCGGCTGGTACGAAACTGATTTTAAAAGCGGCGCCAAGAAAAATGTAGCGGGTGAGGCGAGTTGTTCCACGTCTACACCGTCTTCCGGCAGCTGTCCAGGCGGCGGCTGTACCAAAAGCCATTAACAAAAAAAGGCTCAGGGCGAAAGGCTATTCTCAGCTTGCGCCTTGAGTCTTAACTTACACATCTTTAATTTAAATCAACAGGGAAAATTTATGCGTACTCACAAGTGCGGAGAATTAAACACACAACAGCTAGGCGAAACGGTTTCAATCTGCGGTTGGGTACATAGACGCAGAGACCACGGCGGCGTTATTTTTATCGATCTGAGAGACCGGGCCGGATTGGTGCAAGTTGTGGTTGATCCCGACGTGGCCGAAACTTTTGCGACGGCTGAAAGCGTCCGCAGTGAATATGTATTACAAATTACCGGACTGGTTCGCGACCGTCCCGCAGGCACGGTTAACGCCAATATGCATTCCGGCGCGATTGAGATACTGGCTAAAAATATTGTCGTACTGAACGAATCGGAAACCCCGCCGTTCCCGGTTGAAAGCGATATCGAGGTCAACGAAGAGCTGCGTTTGCGCTATCGTTATATCGACTTGCGTCGCACCGAGATGCAGGAAAAGATGAAAGTGCGCCGCGATGTGACGCGGGTATTAAGAAACTTCCTCGACGACAACGAATTTTTCGAGATCGAAACGCCTTACCTGACCAAAGCGACACCCGAAGGCGCGCGCGATTACATCGTGCCGAGCCGTACCCACGAAAACTCATTTTTCGCGCTGCCGCAATCGCCGCAATTATATAAACAAATATTGATGGTCGCGGGTATGGATCGCTATTATCAAGTTGTGCGCTGTTTCCGCGATGAAGACTTGCGTGCCGACCGTCAGCCCGAATTCACCCAGCTCGATATCGAAACCTCGTTCATGGATGAAAACGAAATCATGCACATCATGGAGGAAATGATCCGCCAGTTGTTCATCAAAGTGATCGGCGTGAACCTGGGCGACAAATTCCCGCGCATGACCCATCAGGAAGCGATATCGCGTTACGGTATCGATCGTCCCGATTTGCGGATTCCGCTGGAATTGGTCGATATTGCCGAGGACATGAAAAACGTCGATTTCCAAGTTTTTTCCGCACCGGCCAATGACCCGAAAGGCCGCGTCGTTGCGATGCGCGTACCGAATGGCGGCGAATTAAGCCGTAAAGACATCGATGCGTTGACCAAGTATGTCAGCATTTACGGCGCAAGAGGTTTGGCTTATATCAAAGTCAACGACTTGCCCGCCGGCGTCGACGGCTTGCAATCGCCTATCGTTAAATTCGCTCCTGCTGAAGTTTGGGACAGCGTATTGGCTAAAACCGGCGCGCAAAACGGCGATTTGATTTTCTTCGGTGCGGATAAAGCCAACATCGTTAATGAAGCTATGGGCGCATTGCGGGTTAAGTTAGGACACGACCTTAACCTGCTGGAAGGCGAATGGAAGCCGGTTTGGGTGGTTGACTTCCCGATGTTCGATTGGGATGAGAAAACCAACCGCTACAACGCGATCCATCACCCGTTCACCGCGCCAAGTTGCTCGGTTGAAGAGTTGGTAGCCAATCCTGGCTCAGCATTATCTCGCGCTTACGATTTGGTATTGAACGGCACCGAAGTCGGCGGCGGTTCGATCCGTATCAACCGCACCGCTATGCAACAAACCGTGCTTGAAATTTTAGGCATAGGCGAAGACGAAGCCAGGGAAAAATTCGGCTTCCTGCTGGATGCATTGAAATACGGCGCTCCTCCGCATGGCGGTCTTGCGTTCGGTCTGGATCGTCTGGTCATGCTGATGACAGGATCAACGTCTATTCGCGACGTGATAGCTTTCCCTAAAACCCAATCGGCGGCTTGTCCGTTAGTCAGCGCGCCAGCGGTCGTGACCGATGAGCAATTGAAAGAGCTGGGTATTCGTTTGATTAGGCCCGCAGGAAAAGAAAAAGCTAAGGATTAAAAGCTTTTTATTTACCACGAAGTCACGAAGTTTTATTCCTTCGTGTCTTCGTGGCGATAATTTTTTACAGATTTTTTTAGTTGTTTTTTTGTGGATTTACCTGCTATTTGATGAGCAGTGACATGAAATCCTCCCAAAATATCCTCTCCAGAGGAGTACCCTTTATGACCAATACCCCATTTCCGATTCAAGATTACGCCTTACTCAGCGATGAGGAATGCGACGCCCGGATTATCGCCGCCAAAGCCAAGCTTGGCAGCCGTTGCGTGGTGCTCGGGCATCATTATCAACGCGACGAAGTGTTCAAGCATGCCGATTTTTCCGGCGACTCGTTAAAACTGTCCCGAGATGCGGCGAAATCCGATGCCGAATATATCGTTTTTTGCGGTGTGCATTTTATGGCCGAAGTTGCCGACATACTGTCCCGTCCCGAACAGATTTCGATCTTGCCGGACATGGCGGCAGGCTGTTCGATGGCCGATATGGCTAACCTGATCAAGGTGCAAAAATGCTGGGATGAACTGTCGCAAGTGATCGATGCAGAAGCTGAAGTCACCCCGATAACCTACATCAATTCCGCGGCCGACCTGAAATCATTTTGCGGCAAGCATGACGGTATCGTCTGTACCTCGTCCAATGCCCAAAAAATATTGGAATGGAGTTTTGCCAAAAAATCCAAAGTGCTGTTTTTTCCCGATCAGCATCTGGGCCGTAATACCGGTTACCGGATGGGTATCCCGTTGGAAGCTATGGTCACCTGGGATTTTACCAAACCGATGGGCGGCTTGACCGAGGAACAAATCCGCAATGCCAAAATCATCCTCTGGAACGGCTATTGTTCGGTGCATCAGGTATTCAAACCTGAACATATTGATGATTTCCTTAAGCGTTTTCCGGAAACCAAAGTCATTTCGCACCCGGAAGCTTCGTTTGAGGTCTGCCAAAAATCGGAGTACATCGGTTCTACCGAATACATCTTAAAAACCGTGCGCGAAGCAGAACCCAACACCCGCTGGCTGGTTGCGACGGAACTGAATCTGGTCAACCGTCTGCACGAAGAATGCAAAGCGCAAGGCAAAAATGTCCATTTTATGTCGCCTACGCTGTGCATGTGCTCTACCATGTTCAGGACCGACCCGCAACATCTGGCCTGGGTGCTGGAAAACCTGGCGGCAGGGCATGTGGTTAACCGGATCTCAGTGCCTGAGGACGTAGCCAAATATGCCAAGAAAGCGTTGGATAACATGTTGGGAGTCATGTGATGACAGTCAATTTTAATCGCTTAAAGCATTTCTCGATGACCTATGTCTTCATCGAAGACGATGAAGACATAGCCTGCGAATATGAGCAAACAGAGCAAAGCCCCGTCGTTGCGCCTGACGGTAATAACATAAGTTTTACCTTAAGAAATATCGATCAAGATGAAGACAAAGATATTTACTCTGTGACTCTGATAAAAGAGAGTGATGATGAGTTTTCCATAAAGTCCGATTATTTCGGGGATGCCGCCGAGCCTTATCCTCTGGATGTTGAAATTTCCGATGATGACGTCAAATTCATCTTGGAAGGCGAAGATGAGGTTATGTATTTGTATGGTTTTTTTGAGTAAAACCGTAATTAACGTTGTCCCATTAAAAATTTAGCGAGGGTTTTGTTTATGAATACCTCTGATATTCGTTGGCAGCAACGCTTTGCTAATTTTAAAAAAGCCTTGGTGCAGCTTAAAAATGCGATAGAACTCGGCAAGCAGCGTCCATTGTCTTTATTGGAGAAACAAGGCGTTATCCAGGCCTTTGAGTTCACTCATGAATTGGTCTGGAATGTCCTCAAGGACTACCTGGAAGACCAGGGCAACCAATCGATTAAAGGCTCAAAAGACGCGACCCGCGAAGCTTTTAAAGTAGCATTGATCGCTGACGGCGAACAATGGATGGCGATGATCCGGAGCAGGAATGTATCTTTGCATACCTACGATGAGCAAACCGCCGGATAACTGGTTGTAGCGATAATAAACGATTATTTTCCGCTGTTTGAACTGCTGCAAACGGACATGCAAAAATACCTGTAATGAAAACAGCTACAGCGGCCAAACTGGGCTTGTCGCAAACCATGTTAGATAGTTTTCTTATTGTAGGAGCGGGCGAGAGTACGATAAATCTGTAACTACGCAGCTCGTTGATACCGCATACAAACGAGACCAATGCCTCGTCCAGTAAAATACTTCTTCTAAAGGCGGACAATGCAAAATAGACAACAAGCGTTCAATAATATCAGCCGTGAACTTGCTATTGGCATACAAGATATTAAACAGCGCCAAGCGATACAGGATTACTCACTGAATATCCATGCGGAAAACTTTTTTAGGGATGTATTTAATTGTGTTTACGGTTGTCATTTTGAAAACGCCAATTTTCAAAGTGCCAATGCACCTTGTTTAGACTTGCTGGATACGCAACAAAAGCTGGCCTATCAAATCACCAGCACGATAAGCAAAGAAAAAATCATCAACACCCTTCAAGCGCTGGCAAAGCCTGAATATCAAGGTTATGAAATCAGGATGTTTTATCTATTGGGCAAGCCCAATTTATCGGCTAAAAGCAAACAAAAGATACGCACCGATTTTGCTCTCAATATTGACGAGCACTTGTTTGATTGCAGCGATTTAATTAAAGACATCAACAATCTTAAGACCGACAAACTCATTGCTTTGAACCACAAGTATTTTAAAGAAACTTATGCTGAAAAAGCCGATACACCAACCGAAGTCGATACTTTCCACCTCCCCGAACCCACCACCGCCTTAATCGGTCGTAAAACCGAATTAAACCAACTCACCGAAGCCTTCAAAAATCCCAACAAACGCTTAGCGATTATTGTCGCGGCGGGCGGAATTGGTAAATCCGCCTTGACCGATGAATGGTTAAAACAAATCGAAGCGCAGAATTATTACGGCAAAACCCGAGTATTCGGCTGGTCGTTTTATTCGCAGGGTTCGCATAATACCTTTACCAACTCCCAACCGTTTTTCAGTGCGGTGTTGCCGTTTTTAGGGGTAACAGAAATTCCCAAAGATGAGATTGAAAAAGCGCGATTGTTAGCGCGATGTTTGCGTGAGCAGCCGTGTTTACTGATCCTCGATGGCTTAGAGCCGTTGCAATATGCAGAAAATTTGGCGGCGATGAATGGAGAATTGCAAGACAGCGCGTTAAAAGAGTTTATCGCCTGTTTTCGGCAAACGGCGGGGAAAAGTTTTGTGTTGCTTTCGTCACGGCAACCGCTGGCGGAATTGAAAAAATGGCAGGTAGAACATTATTTGTCACTGGATTTGAAAACTTTGCCGCATGAGGATGGCGCGGATTTGTTGCAAGCGTTGGGCGTAACGGGCAATGCGGAAGAGCGGCAGGCGATTAGCAAAGACTTAAACGGTCATGCCTTGAGTTTGGTGTTAATGGGGCATTTGTTACTCGAACATTATCAAGGCGATTGCCGTTATGCAAAGGAGTTACCGCCGTTAACTTCGGCGCACGGCGATAGCGATACCGAAAAAGACAGCCGTCATGCGTTACGAGTGTTGGATTATTACGATAGTTTGCAGGATGAAGCCTCACGCTGTTTTTTGCAGTTGATGGGTTTGTTTGACCGTCCGATGGACGCGGCAGAAAAAGCGGTTTTGATTGCTAAGGCTAGCCACGCTGAGCCGTTACGCGGTTTAACGGCAAAAGAGAGGCAAGCGGTAGAGCTGCGGTTAGAAAAAAGCGGTTTGTTGTTGGGTAAAAAAGGTAGTTTTGGGTATTTGAAATGGGATACGCATCCGATTATTCGTGCTTATTTTGGGGAGAAGTTTAAAGAAAATCATTCCGAAGCTTTTAAACAAGCGCATTGGGTATTAGCTTGCTATTACTATGATTTACCTGAAAAAGAATTGCCCGATACTTTAGAAGAAATGCAGCCACTTTATCGAGCTATGGTACACGGATGTTTAGCTGAAGAATACGAACGAGTATTGGCTGAAGTTTATTATCAACGCATTGCTAGAAATCAAGAAGGATATAGTCTGCATCAACTCGGAGCGTATTCACAAGACCTCACAGCTTTATCAGCATTTTTTTCATTCGGTTGGAATGATTATTCGCATACGAACTTAACTGAAATTGTTCAAGCGTCAGTATTAGGAAACATTTCATTTTGCTTAATGTCTTTAGGACGTTTGCAAGACGCAATTGAGCCAAGAATGGCAAATTTAAAGTTATGTGAAAAATTAGACAATTGGATAGAAACTACCAGAGCAGCTCAAAATTTAGCCGACTTATACTTACATTTAGGTCAGCTTGAATTAGCTTATGACACCGTTACACAAAAGCAAATAGAGTATGCTCAGCTTAGTGAACATAGTTTTAGCAAAATAAAAAGCCAATGTTATTTAGCGACAGTTTTATATCGTACTGGCAACCTTAGTGAAGCAATTAAACATTTTCAACACGCGGAAATCTTACAGCAACAGGATGGCTTCCAGCATTTATCTTCATTGCTTGGTTTTGAATATTGTGGCTTATTAATAGATACAGCTTACGATAAAAATACCTTGCGAACGGCAATAGCAATAGTGAAGCATAATTCTAAACTTGATTTACATTTGCTAGATGACGCGTTAATGAATATTACCTGTGCGCGAATTTGTGTTTTTTCAAATAACCTTTCTGATGCAGAAAAAATTTTTCAACGAGCAGTATCGAGTATACAAAAATCAAACTTAGCAACATTCACTCCGTTATTTTATCTATACCGCGCCGACTTCTACCTCACCCAAAACCAACTCGATCCAGCCCAAGCCGATTTAAACAGCGCCTGGGAAATCATCGAACGCTGTGGTATGAAACTGTATGCAGTGGATTACTTATTAATACACGGACGTTACAGCCTTGCCATCAAAGATCACGACACCGCTTTAAGCCACTACATTGAGGCCAAACAACTCATCCAAGAAACCGGCTATCATCTGCGCGATGCCGAATTGGACTTATTCGCCGCGAAGCTCAGACAACTAGACCTGCCAGAGCATCAACGTACAAATCCAGTTTTGTACTCCCAAATCGCCGATTATTACCTGCAAAAAGCCAAAAATCGCATAGCAGAAATCGGTCAATTGGGTTTAATGCGGGTAATTGAGCGGGATTTTCCACTCTAAACAACTTAAGCATAAACGGCTTCTATAAACCCCATTCAACCCTTGCAGTGAGACTACAGCCATGCCAACTATATCGGTTTTCTACGGCATCCAAATTATGATGTACTTCTACGACAACGGGCAGCATAACACGCCCCATATTCACGCCGAATATCAGGACAGCGAAGCGGCATTTTCAATCTTGGACGGTGAAATTATTTCAGGCGACTTTCCACGCAAACAAACGCGCTTGGTGCAAGCTTGGATAGAATTACATCAAGAATCGTTAATGGTGGACTGGAAGCTGGCGATAACGGGCCAAGAGCTTCACCGCGTTGAACCTTTAAGATAATACAGAGCTTGCTATGAAACTAATCAATGTAGAACCAAAAGAGAATTACATAGTCCGCGTTTATTTAGACAACCAGTCCATATTGGATTTTGATGTAAAAGCCGAACTGGAACGCATTTCATGCTACAAGGCGTTATATAACGTGGATTTTTTTAATACCGTGAAATTTAAAAATCAACGTATCTATTGGAATGAAGATTTTGATTTTCATTTAGACCAAATAGTAGAGCGTGGGCGTTACATAAAATAGCACTTAAAAACTGCAAAGATATTTGCGCTGGTTCCCAAGCTCCTGCGCTCGTCGTTATACACAAGTCGTAGCTTTGCGAGTCGGGAAGCTGAGCTTCCGGTACTGAATTCCCAAGCGGGAAAGACTGTGAAAGTATTCATGTGGGAGGGGCTTTAGCCTCGACCTTCGGGGCTAAAGCCCCTCCCACGATCAATAAAACAATGACTTACAAGTCACTAAAATACTATGTGTCATATTTTCAAGAATACTTTCACAGTCTCGGGAGCTTGGGAATTAGCGAAAAGTAGATTTTCATCGTCCCAGCGCAGAGTGTCACTGCCATGAAGCTAAGCCGGCGGCCCGTGACCGCGATGAGGGCGCTACAAATCTGCAATCGCTGTGCAAATGTCGCGGGCACGGCCCGCTCTTACGGAGTGTCGATGTGCTTAATTTAATGGCAGTGACGCAGAGCGTGGGAACCATAAAATCGGGTAGGGCGTGCCGTGCGCGCCAAAGGGAGTGTAAAATTTTTCAAGTATCCGGGAAGGCGCGCATGGCGAGCCCTACGGCTGTGAGAACTTAGATCATTGTAGCCGTCCAAACCTAATCAGCTAAACTCCACGATACTCCGCTAAATTAACCCCATGCTTTTTCAACTTGGTATAGACGGCGCGCGATGTAATGTCCATGTCTTCGGCCACTTTTTTCACATCGCCTTGATGCTGTTTTAGTGCACTTTCAAGATACGCTTGTTCGGCTTTGGCAAGGGCTTGTTCTTTGATGTCTTTCCATTGCTCAAGATTAGGTGTTTTGGTTTGAAGCGGTAAATCCAATTCGGTCATTTCTTTGCCGGTGGCAAATAAAATGCTGCGTTCAAGGATGTTTTCCAGTTCGCGGACGTTGCCCGGCCACGGATAAGCGCGAATTTTTTGCATGACTTCACGGCTGACCGACTCAACCGCTTTGTTATATTTCTTGCTCAAACGCTGCACAATCAATTGCACCAGATAAGGCAGGTCTTCAGGGCGTTCGGCCAGTGTCGGGATGCTTAAGCGGACTACATTAATGCGGTAATACAGGTCATGGCGAAACAGGGCTTGCTTGACCAATTCTTCGAGGTTGTTATTGGTTGCGGAGATGATTCTCAGGTCAACCGACAGGGTTTGTTTGCCGCCGACCCGCTCTAGTTCACCTTCCTGTAGCACCCGAAGCAGCCGGGTTTGTGCGGCGGGGGACAGGCTATCGACTTCATCCAGGAACAAGGTGCCGCCTTCGGCCCGCTCAAAATAACCTTGATGCACTTCGACCGCGCCGGTGAACGCGCCTTTTTCATGTCCGAACAGCGCGCTCTCGAGCAGGCTTTCGGGAATTGCGCCGCAGTTGATCGGGATAAAGGGCTTATTGCTGCGGTCGCTCATTGCATGTATCGCGCGGGCAATCAATTCCTTGCCGACGCCGGTTTGGCCGTGAATCAGCACGGTTGCCAAGGTGGGTGCGATCACTTCGATGGCTTGCAGGATTTTTTGCATGGTCGGCGATTTGGCAATAATTGCCGGAGGTTGATGTTTTTTTGCAGGTTGCTTGCTTTGTTTGCGCCAGATTTGTTGCATGCTCTGCTCAATGCGCGAGTGCAGCTCGTTAATGTCCTGCATTTCCTTGACCGGCGTGGTATCGGTGTATTCCATTCCCGGACGCTCTTTTGCCGCGTTCGGGTTGGTGTATACGCAAACTTCACACTGACCGTCATGGCGGGCAATACTTTGTTTGATTTCCACTTTGGCGTAACCGAAATTTCTGGCTGCAATGCCGCCAAAGACGCTGGATGTCATTCTGCATAATTCGGGGAAATTGGTGACCCGGTCGCCAAAAGGACAGCAGCTGTTGGTCACGGTAATGCAATCGGAATTGCCGGAAACCAGAGAAAATTTACCGCCGATGTTGTTTTTAAGGCCGAGGATCAGTTCGATATAGCTTTGCTGGTCGAGTAATTCGCTGTGATGGGTTTCTTCCCGATAGGTTTCTTCAAAAAAACAGCCGGCAGTCTTCGCAATGTGCTCAATCAATTGTTCGCAGTGCTTTTGTCCCTGTTGTTCGCTGGCGTGCATCAACTCAAGGATGAAGGTTTGCAGAAAAAAAGCAGGTGTTAGATCGGAAAGGGAGTTATTGTTCATGATGTTTTGTGAAGTAAATTTTCGCTAATTGAAGCACAGCTTCCTTAAATAGGTAAAGCTAAAAATCAAGTTATTGTATTTTAAAAGAAATGCTTTCGATAATGACTGGCATAACACTTGCTGTAATCATAGACGTACATAACGATAACAACGAGGAGTTGAAAATGAGCGAAGATAAACCACCTTTAGATCCGCATCCGTTAAGCGAATATGTAGCTTGGGCCGGAAACCGCAACCGCGAACCGCTTTTAGGCGTTTTAAAAGAAAAGTTGCCTAAAGATCCGGCAAATGTGTTGGAACTTGCCAGCGGCAGCGGAATGCATATTAATTATTTTGCACCGCATTTCGAGCACTTGCATTTTCATCCTTCCGACAAGGATCAAGCCGTTTTTGAGAATATCAAGAAGCTGTCCATCGATCACAAGAACGATAATATTGCCGATCCCGCCCACCTGGATTTAACTAACGCTGAAACCTGGTTTAATGCAGGCAAGCCGTATTCATTTGCTGCGATTTTTTGTATCAATATTTTCCAGGTAGCGCCCATTTCAATTGCCGACGGCATGATGAAATGTGCTTCCCATTTATTGGATGAACATGGTTTTTTGCTGGTTTACGGTCCGTTTAAGGTGGAAGGAACTTTCACGACTGATTCCAATAAAGATTTTCATGAAACATTAAGTTCGGCAGGCGTTTCGGAATGGGGTTTAAAAGATGTTGCGGATCTGAAAAAGGCGGCGGAAAATCATGGACTGGAGTTAAAAGAGCAGATCAATATGCCTGCTAATAATTTCTCGCTGATATTTGGCAGAAAGTAATTAGGCGAGAGGTGTAAGGTGTATAAGTGTGTCTTATACCTCTTTTCAATGAAGTTAAATCTGGAAAGTTAAGTCTATGCAAAAATGTTCAGCCGTAATTATCGGAGTGGGTCCTGAGCAAGGCTTGGGCGCTACGCTTGCCAAATATTTTGCAGCAAAAGGTTTGCACGTTTATATCGCCGGTCGAAGTGAAGATAGGCTTCAACGGGTAGCGGAAAAAATCAGGCAGAAAGGCGGCTCAGTCAGCACTGTGCTTGCCGATGCAACGATTGAACGCGATGTGGCGCATTTATTTAAAGTGGCCGGGCTGGATGGTTATCCCATTGATATTGCCGCTTATAATGTAGACAGCAATATCTCGTCGCCTTTGCTGGAAACGGATGAGGAAACTTTTACCACGCTTTGGAAGCAAAATTGCCTGGGTGCTTTCTTTTTCGGCAAGGAAGCGCTTAGCGTGATGAAAGATCAACATAGAGGAACGCTGATTTTTACCGGGGCGACAGCGTCACTCAGAGCAAGGCCGCCGTTCACCGGATTCGCAGCCGCTAAAGCCGGTTTAAGGGCATTGGCGCAAGGCATGGCAAGAGAGTTTTCGCCGCAAGGCATACATGTGGTTCATGCTGTGATTGACGGCGTGATTGACGGTGAGCGGGCGAATAATCAATTCTCTGAGTATGTTAAGGCCAAAGGTAAGGATGGTTTGTTACAACTGGATGCCATCGCCGAAACCTATTGGGCCATCCATAAACAACATCCCAGTGCATGGACTCATGAACTGGATTTGAGACCGTTTAAAGAGCCGTTTTAGGAGGTAGCTATGTCTAAAATCAAAAACTGGATTTTACAGGGTAGTTATTTTGAAACCTGTAACTGCGAAACCGCCTGTCCTTGTGTCTGGCTGCAACCGCCGACAGAAGGCGATTGCAAATTACTGGTCGCGTGGCATATTGATCAAGGACACCTGGATGATCAAGTGCTGGATGATTTAAATGTTGCGATGGCATGTTACTCGCCGGGACATATGAAAGACGGTAATTGGCAGGCGGCTTTGTATGTTGACGAGCGCGCTGATGACAGCCAGCTTGATGCGATTGTGAAAATCTTTAGCGGTCAGCAAGGCGGGCATCCTGCCATTTTGATGAGTTCTGTCAGTAAGGTTCTGGGTGTGAAAAAAGTAAAAATCGACTATCAGCAACAAGGTAACAGCCGACAATTGATTATTCCCGGTATAGCCCAGGCCGATATTGAAAGCGTTCAAGGTATAACAGGCGGGCAAGCGAGCATAAGCAATCCGCCGTTATGCGTGGTAACGAGTCATCCGGCGGTGGTTGCCAGGTCAAAAAACTATCAGTACCAGGATTATGATAAAAACTGGCAGTTTTCCGAGCGTAACGGCTTTTTCTCAGCATTTGTTTATCGGCCGTAATGGGCTGGTTTAAAGCACAGAGTTCAATTTTAGCTAGTGTGCTGATATCGATTTTTGCTGCCTGGGGTTATCTGTTTTATCAACATAACCAAATGACATCTCAACCGGTGTCTAGCATGTGGATGCCGCCCTCGGAGCCATTGGCATGGGGTTTTATCGATTTTGCGTTGGTTTATTTTATGTGGGCGGTCATGATGGCTGCAATGATGCTGCCTTCTGCGATTCCGATGATTCTGGCGTTTGCCCGTGTGTGCCGGCAGCGAAACAGTGGACCCCAATTAACTTACCTGTTCATTTCGGCTTATCTGGGAATATGGCTGTTATTCAGCAGTTTGTTAACGCTGTTGCAATGGCAAATGTATGGATTGGCTTGGTTGACACCGATGATGGATAATCAAAATTCAATATCGGCAGCCGGTATTTTGTTTCTGGCAGGCTTTTATCAATTTATGCCGATAAAAAATGCCTGTTTAGTGCATTGCAAAACCCCGATGGGCTTTTTATTAAATGAATGGCAGGATGGCCCCGCAGGCGCGTTTAATATGGGAGTCAAACATGGCATAAACTGTGTGGGCTGTTGCTGGGCGCAAATGCTGATCATGTTCGTCGTGGGCGTGATGAATTTGCTGGGCATGGCTTTGATGACTTTATTGGTTATAGCGGAGAAATCCATGCCTGTTCAGTCAAAGCTTATTTGCAAAGCGATAGGTGCCGCTTTTATTGTGTGGGGCGCTTTCCTGTTGATTGCTTAAAAATCATCTGCTGTTAAATTCCTGTTAATAAACCTGAGAAGATTATCGTAATGAAAGTTCGTTCACTATTTGCTCTTTCGATTTTATTGTCCGCTACCGGCAGCGGTATTGCCAATGCAACGACCTATACCTTGCCGGAAAACAGCAATGATAGTGTCATCACTCAATTCCATGACGATGTACCTTTAACGCGTGCCGAACAAAACGAGACTTTACCGGATGTGGCGAGGCGCTTTCTTTTGGGGCAGACGGAAATCGTGCGGTTGAATCCCGACGTTGATCGTTGGCAAGTCAAAAAAGACGAGATTGTTCGTTTATCCAACAGACGTATTTTGCCGGATACGCCGCACGAAGGCATTACCCTGAATATCGCCGAATACCGTATGTATTATTATCCGCCTATTCAAAAAGGGTCAGCGCCTCAGGTTATGTCTTATGCTCATGGCATAGGCAGGCAAGACTGGAAAACGCCTCTGGGTAAAACCAGCATTGTACAGAAAGTCAAAGACCCGGCATGGCATCCGCCGGAATCCATCAGGCGCGAACATGCGGCTAACGGCGATCCGTTGCCTGCGGTGGTTCCGCCCGGTCCACATAATCCATTGGGCGCTTATATGCTGCATCTGGCCGTTCCCGGCGGTTATCTGATTCACGGTACCGATATCGACAAGATTTACGGCATAGGCATGCAGATAACACACGGTTGCGTGCGCATGTATCCTGAAGACATTGAAGCTTTATATAACTCGGTTCCGGTTGGAACGTCGGTTTATATTGTCAAACAACCGATCAAGGTTGGCTGGTTGGACAATACGCTTTACATCGAAGCGCATCCCGATCTGGAAGGAGAGGAAACAACGCTGGACCAGAAATTGGATGTTGCATTGAAGCTGATTGAAAAAGCCAATGGTATCGCCAGAGATGATGTGTATGCCGCAAGCCAGTCGGGAGCTGGCGCGGCGCAGACTATGCCTGAGCTTGACCGGAAAGCGTTGACTCAAGCGCTTACAGTTTTGGATGGAAACCCGGTTGCACTATATCAAAGGTCGCCGCAGCAAACATTGCCGGTAGCGTTACCGACTGGTCATGGGTCTAAAGGAGGGTATTATCATGGCGTTTAGAACAGCTGAGAGGAAGTATTTATTTAACAACTGACATTACGCAATAGTTAAGAAACTTTCACCACGAAGACACGAAGGGCACGAAGAAAAGATAAGACTTCGTGTTCTTCGTAGTGTTTTTTATGCTTCTGTAAAGTTAGTTAATAACTGATGTTACGCACTGTCCACGAAAGACACAAAAAGCACGAAAAATATCAACCGTAGATTTGTCGCTGACGGCGACTTACCCGGCATTCTCCACATCCCTTTCGAGGTTCTTGAGACAAATTTATCCAGACGACATCCTACCATTCAGTTTAATGAAAAAGCATCAGGCGGGAAACAAGCCGAA
Source organism: Methylobacter sp. (assembly GCF_036845245.1). Classification (NCBI taxonomy): domain Bacteria; kingdom Pseudomonadati; phylum Pseudomonadota; class Gammaproteobacteria; order Methylococcales; family Methylococcaceae; genus Methylobacter; species Methylobacter sp. The sequence continues at coordinate 14,174 of NZ_DAIUEH010000056.1, read as the reverse complement.
CGGCAGACCTTCCAGGTTTTAAAAACCTGGAAGGTCTAACCGGCAACGCTCTGAACAGGCGGGACGTTTCGAATGGAACAACAACCGCCGTCCGGCTGGGTTCGAAAGTGCCTCCTTCGATTATGCTCAGGACAGGTATGAGGCTGGATAGGCTTTGCCGATGGAGTCCTTGGAAGCGTTTCTTTTCGTGCTTTTTGTGTCGCCTAGAGGCGCCTACTTTTGGCTTTCGTGGACGACGCTTTTTTATCATGCGTTTGCGTAACATCAGTTAATAATATGATCCTGGGTATCTTCATTGCCCAGGTTATCCACCCAACTGATGGTGATTTTATCGCCGACGTTGCCGCCTTTCAGCATAAAAGCAAAATAAGGGTCTTTAGAAATATTGGCGCCTGTATTGCCGGTAATAATGACGTTTTTATTATGCTCTACCGTGATTTCCTGAATGAAATGCGCGGGAATTAGTGCATTGGTTTTGACGTCACGATTACGCCCGTGTTCCATCGGATGAGCTATCAGCATCCTGATTTGCGTGTTGCCGTCCATGCGTTTGGTGCGGATTTTAATGCTCGACATGTTAAATCTCGCAGCCGCCAAGAGTAACGATGACCTTCTCGCTGGCGGTAAAAAAACCTTGGTCAGTTTCTACGATCACGGCTACAGCGGATGACTCGGCAATTTTTAAGCGGGCCGATACAAAAGGCGCCAGGTCTGGCGATAATTCAAATTTAGCGGCCAAGGGGATGGGGTTTTTTTCGACCAGGATCGCGATGCTTTCAACATTATTCAGACTGCTCGTTACGGTAATAGGAACAGCCGCGCCATTTTCCGCGGTTTTGGGTATCCGGATGTCGATTTTATCGGACTCGATGATTTTCTGGTCTTTGAACAAACGCTTTAAGGTCTGTTGCAGTATGTCGGTCGATGTGGTTTCGGTTAGCCATTCTGCGTTTGCCTTGGGCGAGGCTAGCGCAATCATTGAATAACCGCTGATTGCAACAGACTTTTTGATGAATGCTCTACGACTGTCGGTCATGCTTATGTTTTCCCGGCCTGGTTTAAAGCGTTTAGCGGTTGAATAAGGCCTGATAAGCCCGGGCCGATTGTTCCGGCTGATCGTCGAATAGTCCGCCGATGACCGCTAACAAGTCGGCTCCTGCTGCAAGCAATTGCGCGCCATTGTCCGGCAGAATGCCGCCTATGGCAACAATCGGGATAGTCAGCGCACGTTTTGCTTGCCGTAATGTTTCGATCCGGGCCGGCGCTGCCAGCGGTTTTGACGAGGACGGAAAAAACCGCCCGAAAGCTGCATAAGTTGCGCCTTGTTGTTGAGCGGCTATGGCTTGATCGACAAAGTTATAACAGGAAACGCCGATAATCGCGTCATCGCCCAACCGCTTTCTTGCCTCGGTAACCGCACCGTCTTCTTTGCCGAGGTGGACGCCGTCTGCGCCAACCAGTGCCGCGAGTTCGACGTCATCATTGATCAGTAACGGGACGTTATATTGATGACAGATTTTGACCAGCTCTCGGGCAAGAAAGGGTGCGTCAGCTGGATCTTTGTCCCGGTATTGCACAATGACTGCGCCGCCTTGAATGGCCGCGGCTACTTCGTTGATTACGGTGTCGCCGGATTTGTTTTCGGTTTGGGTAATCGCGTACAGCCCGCTTGCAGGGAATTTAATCACTCTTCATCCATCCAGAAAAATCGATTGGGAATATGCTGGCCTTTGCCCGCTTGGTAAGCGTTATTTAATGAATTCCATGTGTATTCCTGCGCTTCCATGACCGCTTGCAAAGGTTCCAGACCGTGCGCGATCAACGCTGCAATACTGGAAGCCAGCGTACAGCCTGAGCCGTGATAGCTGAACGGCAATCTGTCCCAGGTGTAGGTTTCCCAACTGCGCCGGTCATGGAACAGCTGATTGCTGACCGAAGGCGTGGTTTCATGGCTGCCGGTAATCAGCACATAGTCGCAGCCTTTTTCCAGTAATGCCAGACCGCAGTCGTAAAGATCCGTTAATCCCGTCAGTTTTCTGGCTTCTTCGCTATTCGGCGTTAGCACCGTAGTGCAGGCCAATAGTAAATCAACAATAGTTGCGATCAGCCGATCGTTCGACAGTTCAGCTCCTCCGCCCGCCGCCAGAACCGGGTCCAACACAACCGGAATGTGCGGATGCTGTTTTAATATTGCATGAATAGCGGCTGCGGTTTCATGATGGCCGATTAAACCGATTTTAAAAGCCTTAACCGGTAGGTCGTCCAATAAGGTGTTAGCCTGACTGATAATGGCGTCCGGGCTTTGCGGAATGAGCTTTTTTACATTCCGGGTGTCCTGTTCGGTTAAGGCTGTGATGACGCTGGCGGCATGGCAGCGATGGCTGACCAAGGCCTCAATGTCGGCTTGAACCCCGGCGCCTCCGCTGGGGTCATGGCCGGAAAATGAAAGCACGACGGGACGGATTAAGCTCATGATCGTTATTGAGGGTAATTATATTGTTGTTGCGGATAGCTTGGCTGCTGAGGGTAACCCTGTTGCTGCGGATAGCTTGGCTGTTGAGGGTAACTCTGTTGCTGCGGATAACCCTGCTGCTGAGGAGGATTCTGTTGTTGTTGTTGTTGTTGTTGTTGTTGTTGTTGTTGTTGCGCCGCCCCCGCATTGTTATTGGCGACAATAGCCAATTCAACCCGACGGTTTTGTCCGCGATTCGCCTCGTTTATATTAGGCACTTTCGGCATTCTTTCGCCCATGCCCTGCTGGGTCAGGCGGGAAAAGTTGACGCCATGCTGAGCTAAATAACTCGAAACACTGGCGGCGCGCCGTTCGGATAGTACCTGATTATAACTATCCGCACCGACATCATCGGTATGACCGGTTACAGTGATTGTCGAATCCGGGTATTGGTTTAATATCTTCGCTACCGAATCCAGGGCACTTTGCGCTTGCGGCGTTAAAGTTGCCGAATCGAACGCAAAAGTAACGCTGCTTGGCATGGTCAGGTTAAGCGTGTTTTGCGATGTCCTTTGCACTTCGATACCGGTGCCTTGCAACGATTGCTGCATTTCTTGTTGTTGGTGATCCATATACGCACCCACGGCGGCACCGACGACACCACCGGCCAAAGCGCCCCAACCGGCATTCTTAAGATCGTTGCCGCCAAATAAAGTCCCTATTCCGGCTCCGGTCGCCGCGCCTATGCCGCCGCCCATGGCCGTCTTGCCGAGACTGGATTCTCCGGTGTAAGGATCAGTGATACAAGCCGTCAAAAGAGCGGAGCTTATACCTATCATCAATAATTTTTTCTTCATAGGAATAACCCTGGTTAATTTGGATAAGACTTCTAATGAAGCCGGTTCAAGAACTCTGGTTTCAGAGCGGTATTATCATTATATAACGCCCTTAATAAATTTAAGCTGAACAAATAGTGTCGATGTTGGCGGTGCATCGCAGCATCGCAAAGGTTTCAATTAAAGTCGGTGTGTTATGCTTATTCGTCAATACAACAAGTAACGTAAACCATGCAGTTAACAGAAACAGACAATCAAGCCTATTTCGATAAAAACAAGGCCCGGGAAAAAACCTGTGCAGCTTGGTTAAAAGCGCAAAGCAAAGCGGTTCGCAAACCTATTTTATTTGCTGCTATGGCCGGCATTACCAGCGGCTTGGGTGTGATTGTCCAGTCGGCAGCACTGGCTTATAGCCTGCAAGCCGTCATTATCGACAAGCTGCCGTGGGCGTCTTTAATTACGCCATTCATCATACTGGCAGTTGTTTTTATCCTGCGTAGCGCATGCGTTTATTGGCATCAAATATTGGGATTCGAAGCCGGCGCACAAGTCAGGGCATCGGTCAGACGACAGTTGTTCGACAAGTTTTTAACGCTGGGGCCTGCCGCGATTAAGCAGCGGCAAAGCGGTGAGCTGGCAGCCGTTACGTTAGAGCAGGTTGATGCGTTGGAAAATTATTTTTCGCGTTATTTACCTCAACAAATGATCGTCGGCGTATTGCCGATTATCATGATTATCGTGATCATGCCGATCAATTGGGTGGTTGGCTTAATCTTTTTAATGACCGGGCCGCTGGTGCCGGTTTTTATGGCTTTAGTCGGCATGGGCGCGGCCTCGGCAAATCGCAGCCAGTTTTTGGCGATGGCGAGAATGAGTGGTTATTTTCTCGATCGTTTGCAAGGGCTGGCGACATTAAAGTTGTTCGGGCAGGCGACTCAGGAGTTAGATAATATCAACAATATTGCCGACGGTTTTCGGGAAAAAACCATGGCGGTACTGCGCATTGCATTTTTGTCTTCGGCCATTCTGGAATTTTTCAGCGCGGTCGCGGTTGCGCTGGTGGCCGTCTATGTCGGGCTGGGTTTATTAGGACAGATTCATTTCGGCCCGGCCGAGCAGATTACGTTAAGCGAAGCGCTGTTTGTGCTGCTGCTGGCGCCTGAGTTTTTTACGCCGCTAAGGCAATTGGCGGTCAATTATCATGATCGGGCCGCAGCGTTAGGCGCGACTGATGCTATCTTGGCAATATTGGAACAAGATACTGAGGAGTTGAATGTCGAAGGAGGCGCATCATTCGCGAACGATGCGCTTCGTACCTCGGACTCTCAGATTAACCTGATCGAATTTAACAATGTCGGTAAATTTTATGGTAAGCGGCAAGTTTTGACAGATATTAATCTGCACATTGCAGCCGGTGAAAAAATCGCCTTGACCGGTGAATCCGGGGCTGGAAAAACAACGCTTTTAAATTTGTTATTAGGTTTTGAGTCGGCAACAGAGGGTCAAGTATTACTTAACGGCCAAACGGTTAGCCGAGAGCATGCCGCAACAGCCATTGCATGGGCAGGACAAAATGCCTATATCTTCCATGGCAGTATCAAAGACAATATCGCGTTGGCCGATCCCGATGCGTCCGAACAACGCATTGCTGATGCGGCGCAAGCGGCCGGCGTCACTGAATTCAGCGCACAATTGCCGGAAGGATTGCTGACCCCGATCGGCGAGCGGGGCTATGGCTTGTCAGGCGGGCAGGTGCAAAGAATCGCGCTGGCCAGGGCGTTTTTAAAAGATGCCGACATTATCCTGCTGGACGAGCCTACCGCCAATCTCGATGCGGCCAACAAGACGTTGCTGCTGGATGTGATCGATCAACTGTTTGCAGATAAAACCCTGATTATCGCCAGTCATGATTTTGAGGTGATTCAGCGAATGGACAGACAGGTAGAATTACAGCAAGGACGGCTTGTGCCATGAACGATTTGTGGTTTTTCCTGAAATTATTCAAACCGCATAGCACCTGGTTAGCGAGCGGAATTTTTTTGGCATTGCTGACTGCATTTGCTTCTATCGCGTTATTAACGTTGTCGGGCTGGTTTATCAGCGCTTCCGCTATCGCAGGATTAATCGCTATTGACGGCAATACGCTGGCCTTTAACTTTATGTTGCCCGCTGCACAAATACGCGCTTTGGCGATTACCCGCACATTGGGGCGCTATGGCGAGCGGGTCGTAACTCATGAAGCGACGTTTCGGGTATTGGCGGGGATACGCAGCTGGTTTTTCCAGCAGCTTATTCCGCTGGTTCCGGGGCGGTTGTCGGCTATGCGCAGCGGTGATTTACTGTCGCGCATGACGGCGGATATTGACGCATTGGATGCGCTGTATTTACGCTTGTTGGCACCTGCCGTTGTGGCGGCGATTGGGATAACCGCAGTGACTGTCTTTTTGGCATTTTATTCGCCGGTCATCAGCTTGGCGACCTGTCTTATGTTAATCATTGCCTCGATCTGGGTACCGTGGGTTTTTAATCGTTTGGGACGTGCGGGGGCGGAAGAAATCGTCGTATTGGCCGCAAATTTCCGGATTCGGCAAATCGATATGATCCAGGGGCTGGCGGATTTAATCGTTAATCAGGCTTACCGGCGATTTAGCGATAAGCTCGGGCAGTTTTCCGATTTGATGATTAACATCCAGCGGCAGAACAACCGTTTGGCGGCGATTTCTTCAGCCTTCACCTTATTGCTGTCGCAGATAACATTATTAATGGCCTTGGTGCTTGCAGCGATTGCATTCAAAGACGGCCTGTTATCGGGACCGGATTCCGTGTTGGTCGTTTTTTGTGTGATTGCGGCTTTTGAATTAGTGATGCCGTTGCCGCAAGCCATGCAAATGCTGGCAAAAACCCAAAAAGCGGCCCGGCGTATCAGACAGGTTACCGAGATGCCGCCGACAATCATCCCGCCAGCTCAGGCGTTGGCATTGCCCGGCAGTTACGATTTGCAGTTAAGCGATGTGAGCTTTCGCTATTCGGACCAGCAGGGCAGGGTGCTGAAAAATATCAGCCTGACTATTCCGCAGGGCGGTAAAGTCGCTATTGTCGGCCCCAGCGGCTCGGGTAAGACCACTTTATTGCAGTTATTGATGCGCTATTACGATCCTGAACAAGGCAGTGTGTTATTGGCCGGGCAAAATATCAGGCAAATGGATGCCGATGAACTAATGACTTGTTTTGGCGTATTGTCCCAGCGCAGCCAATTGTTTGCGGCCACGATTAAAGAAAACCTGTTAATAGCTAAACCGGATGCCACGGCCACAGAGCTGAATGCTGCTGTTAAAGCGGCGGGACTGGAAAACTTGATCGGCTATTTGCCGGAAGGCCTTGAGACTTGGGTAGGCGAAAGCGGCGTCAAAGTATCGGGCGGGGAAGCGCGGCGTATCGCTTTGGCGCGGCTTTATCTTAAAAATGCGCCGGTATTGATTCTGGATGAACCGACCGAAGGATTGGATAGCGATACGGAACGGGATGTGTTCAAAGCACTGGCGGATTTTACCAGGGACAAAACCGTCATCATGGTGACGCATCGTGAAGCCGGGTTGGGCTTGGTCGATATTGTTTATGGCATGGAGCAAGGGGTTTTACGAGAGTTATAAATTATTCAATCCCACGAAAAGCCGGAAAAAAATGGATGAGATCTTTGCAAAGAGAAAAATGAAACTCAAACAAATAAAACACTTTTATATGCTTAAACAATTTCCTCTGTTGTTTATTATCTATCTGGCGGCATGTACATCTTTTCCCCAGCATTTCTATTTATATCAATCGTACTCCTTAGCTTTTAATCACCCGGAGAATACAAAACTAGGTCGTGACTTTATCAACGTGGCGAAACAACATGCCGGATTTTCCGGGTTTTGCGTTCTTAACAATGGCTTGGATGGTTTCATTGCGCGAGATCAATTAATTGCCAGAGCCCAAGCCTCTTTAGATTTGCAGTATTTTATTTTTAGGCAAGATAAAACCGGCATGGCGTTAACAGAGCAGTTGATTAGGGCTGCCGATCGGGGCGTCAAGATTCGCATCCTGGTTGACGATGGCAGCACTGTGGATGGAGATGAACAATTACTGTCTTTGGCGGCGCATCCTAATATACAAGTCCGCACGTTCAACCCGTTTTACTTTCGTGGGCATAACGATTTCGTGCGATTGCTGGAAATTAAAGCTAATAAATCTCAGCTTGACTATCGAATGCACAACAAATTGTTTATTGCTGATAATGCTGTTGCGCTGATAGGTGGGCGAAATATCGGCGATGAATATTTTCAGGTTGATCCTGACTCTCAACTTGGAGATGACGATGTATTCACCGTAGGGCCAATAGTCAAAAAGCTATCTCAAAGTTTTGATGAGTTTTGGAACAGCGTTCTTCAATACCTGCGCAAATAGTCGATCCCGCACTTACCACAACCGATGCTTTAGACCACTTAAAGAAGCAACTGACAATAAACTTGAGGGACTTAGAAAAACAAGATGAATCTTTTATTAAGCGCATTAATACCAGCCAAATTTTGAATCGACTTTTTACCGACAGCCCAAACCTGACATGGGCTACGGCACAGCTGGTTTATGACAGTCCGTATAAAAAAGATGTCGAGGACGATGGCTTGGCGGGAAGCCTGATTTACGAACCTATCAAAGAAGCTGTTGAATCAACTCGATCGGAATTGCTAATTATTACCCCTTACCTTATTCCTGGCGATGAGGGTATGAAGCTCTTCCGGATATTGCATGGTCATGATGTATCAATCCGTGTTTTGACGAACTCACTGGAGTCCACTCCTGAGCTTTTAGCTCATGCCGGGTATTCAAATTACCGCAAACCGCTATTGAAGCTCGGGGTAAAACTGTATGAAGTACGCGCAAAACCTGGAAAAGCGAGTGGAAGCGGAGAATCCAAGAAATTGACTCGTTATGGCAATTATGGGTTACATGCCAAACAGTATATTTTTGATCGCCAGAAAGTTTTTCTAGGTTCGATGAATTTCGATCAGCGGTCTATGCACCTTAATACTGAGATTGGGCTAATAATTCATAGTCCTGAGTTGGCAAAGCAGGCTCTGGAACGTTTTGAAAGGCTGACGGACGTCTCAAATAGTTACGAAGTTTTGCTGATGCGTGAACCAGCTAACACATCCGAATCGCTCATTTGGGTCACAAAGGAAAATGACAAGTTAACAGAGTATACGTCCGAGCCCTCGAAAAGCTCTATCCAGCTGATAAAAGAAGATTTAATGTCAATACTTCCGCTTGATGACGAGCTCTAGGCGTTCAAAAGCGCGTACATAATGCCCCACATGTACATGGAATAACTGCGTTATAGTTTAGATCGCGTTCGATCTTAGTGTAGCCGTTTTACGATGACATAAGTCCATGTTCGAAAAAGAAGTTTAAAGATAATTGGCTGGTTTTCATCCTTTCCGATAAAAGTTATTCTGATTGTATAGTAACACCAAGAAAAAACGCTCTGGACGTGTTGATGGTGAATTCTTGGTAATAATATCGCTAAGATAAAATCAACAATCGGTTGAAATGAGGGTTATAAATCGGTTCTTTTGCACCTTTAACTTTGTACCGGCGTGTTTTATTTCTTCTTCATCACTATTAGTTACTGAATTAATGAGCCTTTTTAGTTTTCAGTTATTGGCATAGAAATAGCTTTAATGTTAAGTGTTAACAAAAAGAACAATTTAAAAATTAAGATATTTTTAAATTTCTGATAAAGCTTACTTCTAACTAATCAAACTAAAATAATGAAAACTCATGTTCATAAAATAGCTAGATACACTGCGTTAATTTTGGTTTCAACGTTGCCCTTTGCTGTAGATGTGCTTGCAGATGCTGAAAAAAAATCAAGTTCAGTTATCTCATCTTCAGGTCCCGATAAAAGTTCGTCAGCTATCAAACGCAAAGTATTAAATGAAAAAAGTCAGCAAATTGCCAGTGAAGCTAAAGATACTGTGGCAGGTACTCAACAAGCCCTGATTGATTTAGAGAAAAACGATCCCAAAGCGGCCCTTGCAGTATTGCAGGCCGTATCAAAAAAGTTGGATATTATTCTGGCTAATAATCCAGATTTGGCTTTAGTTTCTGCTGATGTTGAAGCCGATATTTTTGATTTTGAGGGCGATGCGAAGGCTATCAAAAAAGAACTTAAGCAGGCGGATGATTTGCTCGATAGCGGAAAACTGCAAGGCGCTCGACAAATACTGGCGGGATTGGCGAGTGAAATGCAGATCACCACAATCAATATTCCTCTTAGTACCTTTCCGTTAGCGATTAAAAATGCGGTGGCTCTAATTGACGCAGGAAAAATAAGCGAAGCAGCGTTTGTTTTGGATGAAGTGTTAAATACTCTGGTTGAGCGTACAGAAATTATCCCTTTACCCATACTCCGTGCAGAAGCACTATTAACCGAAGCCTCCAGAGTGGAACATAAAGAAGATATGTCCAAGGAAAACAGCAGGGCTGAAGTGCTCAAGTTTGCTGATGCTGCAAAAGAAAAACTAAAAATCGCTGAATTGCTGGGTTATGGCGGAAAAGATGATTACAAGTTGCTTTACACAGCAATTGATGAAATTAAAGAAACCATGCATTCCGAAAAATCGGCGGCAACATGGGAAAAAGTTAAGCAAACTTTGACTGATTTAAGAAATAAAATCATACAACCTAAAAAATAATCATACGGTATAGCCATGTAGGTCGGACAAGCTGTTTATGCCCGATATTCACATACATCAAAAATCGGGCAACGAAAAGCTGTTGCCCGATCTACAAGGGTATGCAAATGTGAGTTAAATCAAAAATGGCCAGACTCGTTAAAACTGGATGAAGATTTCAAAATTGTTGTTGCTGTGCGTCGTATTTTCGACTTCAACGGCTCAAGCCGAACAAGCTGAAGATGCCAATTATCCCGAATTAAATAATCCTGACGAATTTTCACTAATGGGCGTATTGTCCGATCTTGATTGGCATGACCTGAAAGATGAACGATGGAACGCCTATTCGCAAGCAACTTATATTTCGAGCTTTAAAGATAGGTTCTCTGCGGCTTACACCAATTTGAACGGAACGCCCAACTCATTACGCCCTAACGCAGAGCGCAGCTTTACTGCGACATTTACTTCATATATCGGACTTAAAACCTGGATGGGCGGGGAATTTTATCTAGCCCCGGAAATGATTTCCGAAACACCACTTTCCGGGTTAAAGGGGATAGGCGGAAGCATTCAAAATTTTGAGTTGCAGAAAAATGGTTCGGCAAGTTCCACCTGGTATTTATCAAGGGCATTTTATACACAAACCTTATCGCTAGGTGGAAAAAGTAGTGAGGTTGATTCCAGCGCTCTACAACTAGCGGGGGCCGTTGAAAGTCGCCGCTTTATTGTTACCGCAGGCCATTTAAGTGTCATAGATATTTTTGATAAAAATATCTATGCAGGGGATCTTCGCCATCAATTTCTTAATATGGCTTTTATGACCAATGCCGCCTATGATTTTGCTGCCGATGCAAGAGGCTATTCCTGGGGTATGGTTGGGGAATATTATTTTGATAATTGGGCGTTTCGGTTCGGTCGATTTGCCACGCCTAAAAGCCCTAACGATGAACCCTTGAATTTCGACATATTCAATTTTTATGGCGATCAGGCGGAACTTGAACATAAACATATTCTCAAAGGGCAGCCGGGGGCATTAAAAGTTTTGGTCTATAGGAACCGCGAAAGATCGGGGGCGTTTAGCGATGCTATTACGGCATTCCAAGTCGATCCGAACAAGAATGCCACAACATGCACCGCTTTTAATTACGGTTCCGATAATGCCTCGGCACCTGATCTTTGTTGGGCTAGAAAACCTAACATAAAAATAGGGGTCGGCTTCAATCTGGAACAAAGTATCACACAAGATATAGGTGTCTTTTTCAGAGGCATGTATTCAGACGGCAAAACTGAAGTTTATTCTTATACTTCTTCCGATCGATCCATATCTTTTGGTGCGGCTATGAAAGGCCTTCGTTGGGGGCGGAAAAAAGATACGCTAGGACTTGGCTATGCGCAAAGTTGGATTTCAAGCCGGCATGTCACCTATTTGAATATGGGCGGAATTGATGGGTTTATAGGCGACGGCAAGATTAATTACAAACCCGAGCAGGTTGTAGATATTTACTACCAATGTCATGTCATTAATTCTGTCTGGATGTCTCTTGACTATCAACATTTAGCCAACCCGGCTTACAACTCAGATCGCGGCCCTGTTGATATTTATGGGGCCAGGGTTCATTTGGAATTTTAATATGCAGGTTGTGTTGACCAAGGAAGCCCAACGGATCAGAGCTGAAAAGTATTATGCTTCCTACCTAGCCCAACCTTGTATCTTTACTTTCGCCATGGTTAGCCACCTTGAATGAGTACACGAAGCGTAACAAACGGCATGGCCATCGCTTGCGCCGGTCCATATAGCCTTTTCTATCCTTAAATCGAGTAAATCCTTTGGCCCAATTTTTTTACTTGCAAGAGGCAGAGAGACGGTATTTACTGAGCTGTTCAGGCACTACTTTTGCTGCTAGAATCCAAGCGGCTTTAATCCATAATAATAAATTGCCCACATAAAAAGAAGGTAACGCTCATGTCAGAATATATTTCCGAAGCAACCGAAATTGCTAACCAAGAAGCCGAACGCGCCAGACAGGCTGCAAACCGTTGTCAAGACCTCTATCTATCTGCTGAACAATCCCAACGAGCCGCTGAACGACAGGCACAAGAAGCTTCCGAACGTGCCGTTCAAGCTGATCAGCATGCACATCAAGCCGCATTAGTTCTTCATCATGCTGAAACACATGCTGAAAATGCCGGTAACTCAGCTCAAAGCGCTAATGACAGCGCCCAAACCGCAGCCCAAGCAGCGATTAAGGCGGAGGATGAGGCGCAACAAGCCCGCAACCACGCCGAAACAGCCGCGAATGCGGCGACTGAAAGCCAGGCTTCTGCTCAGACAGCGCAAGATTGTGCCCAGCAGGCCCAACAACAGGCTGAAAATGCCGGGCACTCAGCTCAGGATGCAAGCGGTAGCGCCCAAACCGCAGCCCAAGCAGCGATTAAGGCGGAGAATGAAGCACAACAAGCCGCTCGATTTGCCAGCGAGGCTCAAACATCCGCCTATTTGACCGGCCAGACTGTGAGCCAATCTCAGGAACATGCCGCCCAAGCTGCCCAGTTTAGTGAGCAGTCGGCCAGTCGTGCTCAAGAAATTGGACAACAGCTCAGCGAAGCGCAAACGGCTATGGACAGGATACGGGGTCTTCATCGACAGGCCGAGTTTGTATTATCACAACTGCAACAATCGCTTTCCGAAACTCAAAATGCCCAGCGCTTGGCTGAACAGGCTCGCGATGATGCGCAGAGACTGCGTGATGATGCGCGGAAATTGCATGAGCAGGCCCAAGAGGCCACAGCTCTCATCCTGGATCATTCCCGCAGTGCCGAACAAGCCAAAGCCGAGGCGAGTAGCGCCGCCGAAGATACGAAAAATTCAATGTTCAAGGCCAGAGCTGTATTGTCGCGTGCTTTTGCTGCGGTTAAGTGGTAATAAGAGTCTCTTGCCTACCTTGAATATCAACCCGTAGAGCGCAATAGCAGTTGTATCGCGTATTGCGCTGTATGGTAATCTCGCCATGCGACGCAGTGCACTACGCTATTGCGCGCCTTACAGCGTTACTTCAAAGAGCCATGGTTGAAAGCATTCAGTTTTGAGATCGGGCAACTGCTTTTCGTTGCCCGACATTTGCTTGTGGTGATGTTGAGTATAAACAATATGTCCGTCAAGTTATCATTGTGTGCAAATACTTAAGCTTTATAGGTTCTATTATTGATTATTTGAACGAAGTCGTTCCGGTATCATCGCCGATCGTAAGTTTTATTTCTATCGGCTTTGCGATACTGCTTAGCCGTGTACCGTACTCCGATACCTGAACACCAAACTGCTTACCGCCCAGCGGTTTAATGAGTACCTCAACCCAAATATTGTCTATCTCACCTACAAAAGAATAGGGCAAATTATGGATCTTGTGGAATGAACCGGGAGGAATCTTCACCGTGGCGTTACCGATGCTGAGTGTTACCGGTTCTGTTAAGGGATCAATGCCATTGCCTTGTCCTAGTGTTAAATGAGACAACAGAAAAAGTGACCCTAGGCGCTTATTGATAATAAGTTGGTTGACTTTGAAGTCGCTGAAAGGAATGCTAGTTGGGGCAGGGGTGATAGCGAGATTTGCTCCAAAAACATATGAACCCAATAAAAAAGGCGCAGCTGATACGGGTAATACGGCTAGCAAAGAAAAGGAGCAAAACCACCTCGAACAGCAGCTTGGCATTAAACCTCATCTTGGTCAGTTGGCTATCTTCTTTAAAACAGTTTGTGTTATGCATAATTTTCTCCTGTGGTCAGCAACAATTAGCAAGTTAAAAAGCAGGAATTACTGTTCTGCTTTCTGGTTGGTTTAACACTGTTATTGTGTTGAGGAGAGTAAATCACGACTCAAAAATCTTATAAATTGTCTGGAATACATAAGGAAGCGCTAGTATATAAATGGGGATCAGATATTCGCGATGGAAAACAGCGCCAAAATTTTACCAAATTGACACCGAAAAGAGCGTTAAAATTATCCAAAAATTAATTTATATATTATTGATAATAAAGGTATATGTTTTTTTTATAGCAAAGGCGCGATGATCAGTGGAAAAATTTGAAAGCTGTTTTCCAATTGCGGGCGGCTTAATACAGCCAAGGTCGAGTAGCCCCAAGGAACTGCCCCTTGAGGCTCTCACAGAACCGGACGT